>CAYMYX010000025.1:1169-5149 GCA_964394795.1 uncultured Peptoniphilaceae bacterium | reverse complement strand
ATAGATAGATTTTATGACATCCAAAGGTAGCTTGGGTGTCTTTTCTGTGAACTTTTAATTCGCCAAATCCCTTTCCCGGTAGCCCTTTAGACCGATGAAAATGAGGGCCATACCCACGACCACCAACCCCACCAGATTCACCACATTAACTTCTTCCAAAGGATAGTTGCTCACATAGCCGAAAGGAGTGAACTTTTCCAGCGCTTCGGGGAATTTCAATAGACGACCGAGATAAATGACAAGGACGGCGTAACCTAGATAGAGGTAAGATAGCCAAGCTTTGTTTGGTAGATATGCGACTAATACCGTTGCTACACCAACCATAACAAGTATTGCCGGTACGTAGTTCAGGGCGGCTACCAGGAAGGTGCTTAGTGGCGATATGGTCTCCAAAGTCATTCGTCCAACAGTCCAGAAACCCAAAGCTACTAAGACTTGGTAAATGACTGCAGCTAAGATCGCCAAGCCGATAAAGGAGGCGAAGTAGGTATAACGGGAAACGGGTTTGGTGAGGATGTTTTCGGCATGGCCCTTTTTCTCCTCACCCAGGATGCGGTTGACGAAATAGAGGACTGGAATGGTGGTAATCATGGACATGACCACCATGAGCATGGCAATGAATTGGTCGGTGAGGCTGCCCGCGCCTTCCACAGCAAGCATCCCTTTGATGAGGTCGGAGGATTCGATGAAGCCCTCCAAGTCGCCGAAGATGGACCCATACATGCCTGAAAAGCTGAAGACCACAAGTGCCCACAACAAGAACTGGTATTTCTGTAGGTGGAAGGTGAAGCTTTTAATGCCTCTGACCAAAGGAGATATTGTCGTTCTTCCCTTGCCTTCTCGGAGGATGCCGGCTTGAAGGTCGCGACCTATAGCTAGCCGGTAGGCGACTAGGATGAGCACGAGCGCTTCTAAAGCGATGATGGCTATTGGCCGCCAGTCGTTCGTAATAAAGCTCTTGGTTCTTGTTATTAGCCCTAGGGGGGAGATTAGGGATAGAGTTTCATTGGATAGGTCCCCCGCGGCGCGGAGTAGATACGTCACCATCAGGAGTAGAAAACTTAAGGAATTCGTCATGCGTGATGTCGTCGCTAACTGGGCAAAGAAGGCGGCGACTAGGGCAAAGAGGAATCCGAACAAAGTGGTTGCTAAAGAAAAATTAAAGCTGGCGAGAAGGTCCATTTCCCCGTTGGAGATTAGAGGAAAACCAATTGTCATTGCTAGACATATAAGGGTATTTACTGCGAAGGCGATAACTAGAGTGGCTGTTAGATTGGCTACCTTACCCACGGTTAGGGATTGAACCAACTCTAGACTGCCCTGCTCCTCTTCCTTCCTGGTGTGACGAGTGACGAAAAGGATGTTCCAGGCGGCAAAAATTAGACCGGTGAAGACGGTCATATAATTGGCGTAGATTGAGCCAAGCGTATATGTGGAGTCGACGTAGACAGGTCCGACCATGGCCACCATTGCTGGATTTCGCATGGTTGAAACGAGGGCTTCGTGGTTAGAGGACGTGTTCAGAATGTCGCTAAAAATGGGCACGAGAAAAATCATGAAGAGGGCGATCACGACGGTATAAATGGACAAAGATATGCGGTCGTGTTTGAGGATGAACCCGACCATGGTCCTCGTATTGGTGAACTTAGCTTTCATGGCTGACTTCTTTCTCATAGTGGCTCATGAAAAGGTCCTCGAGGGTTGGGGGCTGGGTCTCGAGGAGGAGGATGTCGTGTTGGCTGATTTGGGCCATCGCCTCGCCAAGCCGGTCGCCGTCGACGCCAAAAGTGATTAGGTCGTCTTCAATAACGGGATCGTGAACGTAGGGAAGCTGGGTCAGGTCGCCTAAAGGTTTTCTCGTCTTCACCTTGACCTTGCTCCTCGTCAGGTGGCGCATATCGGCCAGCTTTCCGCTCTCGATGATGCGGCCTTCTTTGATGATGCTGATGGTATCGCAGAGTTTCTCGACTTCGGAGAGGATGTGGGAGGACAGGAGGATGGCCTTACCTTCCGCGGCGATTCGTCTGACTTCCTCTTGGAAGTAGCTTTCCATCAAGGGGTCGAGGCCTGCTGTAGGCTCGTCAAAAATGTAGAGGTCAACATCAGCGCTGAGGGCTGCGATAAGGGCAACCTTTTGCCGGTTTCCTTTGGAGTAGGTTTTGCATTTTTTGGAGGGGTCTAAGTCGAACTTCTCAATTAATTCCTTTTTGCGGTTGGTCTTTTCCTGTCCTCGAACTTTGAGAAAAAAGTCGATAACTTCGCCGCCCGTAAGTTGGGGCCATAGGGCGACATCGCCTGGAACGTAGGCCAAGTTCTTGTGAATCTCGACGGCATCCTTCCACGCGTCTAGGCCAAAGACTTTGGCAGAACCTTCGCCCTTTAACAATCCTAATATGATGCGAATGGTTGTACTTTTGCCCGCTCCGTTTGGTCCAATGAAGCCTAGGATTTCTGCCGGTGCTAACGTGAGGTCTATCTCTTCTAAGGCTTCAAATTGCCCAAATTTTTTCGATAGTTTTTCCAGCTCGATGATGTTTTTAGTCACGACTTGCCCCCTTACAAAAAAAACTCCGACAGCAATGCCATCGGAGTTGGTTACTTATTTACACTCTATCGATCTCGATTACGTCCTGACACGGCTACGATGGCAACCGGAGCGACTAACACGAGTGCAAAGACTAACGCCCAAATTAAAGCAAATTTCTTTTTCATCATTCTCTTCTTAAATGAAAAGTATTTTAGATAAATTTCTTACCTAATCTTGCCCTAAATATACCCACTTCAGTAAGATAAATGAATCTTCGCGTATTATTTTATAGATCGACGTACTTGTCCTCTTCGCCCATTTCCTTCATGCCCCGCCATCCATAGTTGAAGCTTGCCAATTTTGGGCCATGCATCTTCAACGACTCAGGTGCATCTTCCTTTGTTAGCATGACTTCGATCAGCACGCCATGGGTTGCGCTCTCCGCTTCATCCAAAGCTTGAGCTAATTCACCTTGCGTGGTTACGGTAAAGGTCTTCATCTTATTATCTTTCACTAAGAAGTTCGGAAGTTCGGCATACTTCCAATCCGGAATATCGTTATAATCCGCTTCCATGCCCATAATCATGCGCTCGATGGTGTAGCCTTCGTTATTGATGAGGAAGATGATGGGATTCAACTCTTCGTAAAGAATGCGAGAAAGTTCCTGGGCGGTCACCTGGAACGACCCGTCGCCGATTAAGAGCAGTTGTCTCTTCTCCGGTGCGGCCAGTAAGCTACCAAATAGCGCGGGTAGCGTAAATCCGATTGCGCCCCAAATGGATGATGCGATATATTTCGTTCCCTTTGGTAAAGTCAAGCTGCTTACGCCGTGACTAGATGATCCGGTTTCAGCGAAGATAATGTCGTCTTCCTGGAGGAAGGTTCCAATCTGCTGCCAGAAGTCTTTGTGGTTTAGGGTTTTGTCGGCTTCGAAGGTGAAGGCTGGTTTCTCTTCTTTTTCCGCTGCTGGTGTTTCGTTCGCAGTTTCCAGCTGTTTCTCTTCCACCTTATCCAATAGCTTATCCAACACATCATTAATGTCCACCGCTTCGAAGACTTCGTCTGCAACATCCACGTAGTCCTTGTGGAGGTTTACGAAGGCATCATCGTTTAAATCGTGGGTGAAGGCTCCAGAATTCCACTCGATAAATCGAGGCGATACCGTCAACAAGAAGTCCGCACACTCGACAAAGTCAATGACTTCAGGTTTAGAGAAGCCTCCATTGTAAGATCCTCTAAAGAGAGGGTGGCCCTCATAGATGATTCCCTTGCCGGTAGTCATCTGGGCGAATGGCGTCTGGGTCTTGTCGATGAACTGCTGGATTTTCTCCGTAACACCTAAACGGTCCACATCCATGTCGACGAGAACGGCAGGTTTTTCAGCCTTCTCGAAAAGGTCGGCGATAGCAGCTACTGCTTTTTCGAGGTTATCCTCATCGCTGTAGACTTTGTC
>CAYMYX010000025.1:0-1069 GCA_964394795.1 uncultured Peptoniphilaceae bacterium | reverse complement strand
CTCTTAGGAATATTATACACGACGGAAATATGGCCCGCTTTATGACAACTAACGAACCTTGTGCTTATCTTTCATAACACCTAACTTCTATGCTATGATAAAGCCAAGAATATCAAGGAGGATTCTATGGCAAAATTTGAACTCAAAGTAGAAGACCGTCAATTTACTTTCGACAAGAACCATGAACCCGTCGAGCGTGTCCAAACCGGCGACCAAATCAAATTCAATACCGTTGATTGTTTCTCTAAACAGCTGCAGAATGAAGATGAGTTGGTTGGTAGCATAGACTTCGATCAAGTCAATCCTGGAACCGGCCCCGTTTACGTGGAAGGTGCCGAACCAGGCGATGTCCTCGTCGTCCACATCAACGACATCACCGTCGAGGACTACGGAATCGGCGTAACCTACGGCGTCGGCCCCCTCAAAGAAAACTCGGAGATCCGTACAAAAATCATCGACATTGATAACGGTCGTGGCGTTGCCTTCTTCAACGATTTGGAGATTCCCCTCCACAAGATGATCGGTGTCATCGGTGTCGCTCCCGCGGGAGACCCCATTGGCTGCGGCCGCATCGGCGACCACGGCGGTAACATAGATAGCCGGGCCATCATTTCCGGATCCACCGTCTACCTCCCCGTCAATGTTCCAGGCGCCCTCCTACAAATTGGCGACCTTCATGGGGCCATGGGCGACGGCGAACTCGATGGAGCCGCTCTCGAATGTTCGGGCTCAGCTACTGTAACCGTCGACCTGATCAAGAACTTCCACCTCGATCGCCCCGTAATCGAGACCACCGACCGCTGGTACACTGTCGCAGCTCGCGACTCCTTCGAAGAAGCCCTAAAGGTGGCCATGCTCGACATGCAACGCCTCATGAAAGAACCTTATGGTTGGGATGATACGGACATTGACATCTATCTTTCCATTGATGGCCATGTTGAAGTGAATCAAAGTGCTGACCTCGGTGCTATGCCCATCAGCTTAAGAGTTGGTATACCTAAACAAGAAGGTAAAGAACTCGTGAAATAGAAAGCGAGGTTCCTATGTCCATAATCAAAAGTTACGCCGT
>CAYMYX010000024.1:16114-26245 GCA_964394795.1 uncultured Peptoniphilaceae bacterium | reverse complement strand
GGATTCCCATACGCGCTATGGTGCCTTAGGCACACTAGCTATCGGCGAGGGTGGGGGCGAGCTCTCCAAACAACTTCTTGAACAGACCTACGATGTACCTCGCCCAGAAGTTGTTGGCGTTGTCCTGCGAGGAGAACCCAAGAAGTGGGTCGGCCCTCATGATGTTGCCTTGGCTTTAATCAAGGCAGTTTTCGAGTCCGGTTTTACCAAGAACAAGGTCATGGAGTTTATTGGTTCTGGGGTCCACAACTTGCCTATCGAATTCCGTAATGGTATCGACGTCATGACCACAGAGACGACTTGCCTGTCCTCCATCTGGCGGACGGATGATAAAACAGAAGACTACCTAACCGTTCATAGCCGTCCTCAAGATTTCAAGGAACTGAAAGAAGGGGACGCTGTTTGCTACGATGGCATCGTAGAAGTGAACTTGGATGAGATTGAACCTTGCATCGCCCTTCCTTACCACCCTTCGGAAGTGTACACGATTCGGGAAGTCCAAGAGAATCCACAGGAAATCTTTGCCGCAATCGAAGAAAAGACGGCGAGCATCTTCGAGAACAACGATGTGAAGGTCGACCTCCAATCCAAGATTCAAGACGGCAAGGTCCACATCGAGCAAGGCGTCATTGTTGGTTGCTCCGGCGGAACTTTCGATAACTTACTTGCTGCGGCACAAATCGTTAAAGGGAAAAGAGCGACCGGTGGTGGTTTTAACTTTAGCGTGTATCCTGGCAGCCAAGCCATCTACCTTGACCTCGTTCGTAAAGGAGTCATTGCAGACTTGATAGAAGCTGGCGCAATTGTGAAGCCGGCCTTCTGTGGGCCATGCTTCGGTGCCGGCGACACACCGGGCAACAACGAACTTGCTGTTCGCCATGCTACCCGAAACTTCCCGAATCGAGATGGTTCTAAGCCGGGCGAGGGACAGAACACCATGATTGCTTTGATGGATGCCAAGTCGATTGCGGCAACGGCCATCAACGGTGGTTTCCTCACCAGTGCAGAAGACGTGGAATGGGAAGAGACAGACGTAGATTTCACCTTCGATAAGACCGTCTACGACAACTCCGTCATTGACTGCTGGGGTAAGGCAGATCCAAGTGTGGAACTAGTATATGGGCCGAATATTAAGCCATGGCCCACCATGCCGGCCTTAACGGAAGACTTAATGGTTGTCGTTGCCAGCCATATCGATGATCCGGTTACTACGACTGATGAGTTGATTCCATCGGGCGATACGTCATCCTATCGATCAAATCCGTTGCGACTTGCGGAATTCACACTGAGCAGGAAAGACCCTGCTTACGTTGAAGAAGCTAAGCGTATCCAAACTTTTGAAGTAAAGAGGGAAGAGGGGAATGCTGAGCTTTATGCCCCTTGGTTGGAAGATCAATTGGCTGAGATTGGAGCTAAGGACTTGGCTGAAGTTGGGATTGGATCAGCAATTTATGCCAATAAGCCCGGTGACGGATCTGCTCGTGAGCAAGCGGCGTCCAACCAAAAGGTTCTGGGCGGTTGGGCAAACTTCGCCCATGAGTATGCAACGAAGCGGTATAGGTCCAATCTGATTAACTGGGGGATCCTACCATTCTTGGTCGAGGATGCCGAGGTTTTGGAAAAAGGAGCTGTTGTCTACTTACCTGAGATCAGGAAGCATGTTGAAGAGAAGACGGAAGAGATTCCGGCTTATGTGCTCAGGGAAGGGAAGGACAGGCAGGAGATTACCGTTAGGTTGGGCCAATTGACTGATGACGAACGGGAGATCCTCTTAGCTGGATGCCTTATTAATTACAACAGGAATAATATAGAATAGTGTGAATTGAAAATGAAAAGCTCAATGCAAATCAATGCATTGAGCTTTTCATTTAAGGGGAGAATAATGAGAATATCCATGTGATGACGGCTTTCACCTGGTAAATGAAAGCAAGGATATCGTTAGTCTGCTAGGGGTATTACCTAGAGCTAACTCTCATTATCATCATGCCATACCTGAGTTGTCTTGTCAAGATATACCTTCATATTTAGACATAATTCAGCTGTCAATTATTTCGCACTTGTTCGATTGATAATCAGTTTTTTTCTTGGAATTATGACACCTAGTTTCGAATGTGATATATTACTGAAGATAGGAATGCAATTATTTTGTGTTTATTTATGAAAATTTGGGGAGATAATCAACATTTATCTTCCGATACAGGAGTTATTGATGGGGATTAAAACGGGGATAGCAAATTTATCCGCTAAGGCAACTAGAGGCGTCCTGAAGCTTTTCGGGAAGTCGGGCACCCAATTAACGGGAACAGTTGCACTTATGATCGATTCAGAATACTTAAAACATACGAAAAAACCAGACCACCTTATTGCAGTCACTGGCACAAATGGAAAAACGACCACCTGCAATATGATTGGAGATATTTTAGAGTTGTTGGGTCACAAGGTCCTAGCTAACAGAACGGGATCCAATACGAAGAGGGGGATCGCCTCCGCCTTCGCCAATCAGATGAAGGGCCGTGGTCAAAACCCGGACTATGGTGTCTTGGAGGAAGATGAGATATGGATGCGCCATATCAATGAGCACTTGAATCTTCAGACCTTGACGGTAACTAACCTTTACCAAGATTCCTACGACAGAAATGCCAACGTTAAATTCATCGTTCAGCGGATTAACGAGGGTATTCCCAAGGGGACAAAGCTGATCTTAAATGCTTCCGATTCTATTTCTGCCTACTTAGGCAATGGGGAAAGTGAACGAGTCTACTTCACCATTAAGCCTTTGGAAGGGGAGAAGGAGTCCAAGGATTCCAAGATCCAAGACATGGTGTACTGCCCTCAGTGTGAGGGAGAGATCGAATGGATTTTCAACCGCTACCACCACATCGGTGAGTATCATTGTCCAAGCTGCGGCTTAACCAATCCCGAAGCTAGCTATGTGGTGACAGCAATCGATACCGAAGCCAATGTGTTGCGTTTGACGGACCATGATGAGGAAATTACTCTTCCCTTGATCCATGGAAGCATCGAGAATTCATATAACCAGTTGGCGGCTTATGCCACCCTTCGTGAGAATGGCTTTGCTTATGAAGAGCTGAATGAGGCGATGGGAAAGATCGAAGTGGTCAAATCCCGCTTGAAGCAATATACCATTGGCAATAAAGAAGTATTGAGCGTAGTGGCTAAGGGTTTGAATCCCGTTGCAACGAGTCGGATGATGTCGAACGTGGGCAATGCGGAGGGACCCAGAACGCTGATCTATGTTGCTGACTACGAGCAAAGGGATTTGCCAAACGCTACTTTCTCATGGCTGTTTGATGTGGACTACAAGAACCTGAAGGATGTAGATCAGATCATCATGTACACCAAGTATGCGCCAAATGCGCAGCTGAGTATGGTCCTCGATGGTATCGATCCAGAGAAGATTACAGTACTGGATGATATCAATGAGATTGTAAATTACATTGATAAGGATAAAAAGGAAAAGCTGTTTATCCTTCACGATATTGAAGATTTCGGTTTCTGGGCAGCGGATGAAGTGGTCAGAGATTTACGGAAGATGTACGGAGAAGAAGCATGATAGTCGAAATTATGTATAGGGAGTTTATCTCCTACGGGGAAAAGGAAACGACAGTTTATCTCGAGAAGCTTTTTCCTGAAGCGGAATTTGTTTATACCGGCTATAAGGATACGCCTTACTTCGTTGATCGAAAGCCTGATTTAATTTTCTTTGGACCCATGCCCGAGTCGGTTATGGATAAGATAGTGGTCAAGTTGGAACCTTACAGGGACCGCATCAAAGAGCTAGTCGAAGATGATGTCATGTTTATCATCCTAAATAATGCAATGGATATGTTCGGTGCCTCGATAGAGGTGAAGAATGGCCCAGATACGAAGAGTTTAGGCATTTTTGACTACAAAACCGTTAGAGATTATGATAAAAGACACTCAGAAATCATGGTTGCTGATTTCGAAGGACACCCAATTGTTGGTAATGTTCTTGGCTTTTCTTCCTATTACGGAAACGAGAATGCTTACCTGTATGAGGCCACCCATCCCAAAATTGGCTTTAACGTAGAAACGCCTTATGGTGGTTACCGCTATAGGAATGCGTTTCTCTCTGAGCTAGCCGGATGTATTCTTCTCATCAATCCTTACTTGACGAAGAAGCTACGGAAGCACTTTATGGGGGACGAAGTAATACCCTTTGAAGAACAAGTTCAGTACATTTACGATCAGAATCTGATGAAGCTTCAGGTTAATCCAGATTTTGCTAAAGCGATGCAGTCGTAAGCATCTTTGAAAGGAAAAATAGTGGAAAAAGAACGTAGAAAAGTACCGTTTTCAATCTCAATGTTGGTTGTTGTCTTCCTGATGATCGTGTTAGGAATTTCCGTTAATGTGTATGAATTAGAGGCACATATACCCATCCTTTTGACGGCCATGTTTGCAGGCGTAATTGCCCTTCTTTATGGTTACAAGTGGAAAGAACTAGAGAAAGCTATTGTTGATACCTTGGGTTCCATGATGGGGTCCCTCCTTATCTTTATGGCGGTTGGTATCGTCATCGGAACATGGATTCTTTCCGGTGTTGTTCCAGCGATGACCTACTATGGTCTGCAATTAATTTCTCCAACCATCTTCGTACCTACAGCCTGCGTCATCGCTGTTTTAGTCGCGCTTGCTACTGGTAGTTCCTGGTCTACAGTAGGTACTGTAGGTATCGCCCTCATGGGTATCGGTAGAGGCTTAGGTTTTCCAGTTGGTTTGGTTGCCGGTGCAATTATTTCCGGTGCTTACTTTGGTGACAAGATGTCTCCTTTGTCGGATACGACGAATATGGCCCCCGCTGTTTCGGGAACAGATTTGTTTACTCACATTCGACACATGGTCTATACATCAACACCTTCATTTATCATATCGGTTGCCCTATTTACTGTTTTTGGTCTACAACACTCATCAAGCACCTATGATGCAAGCGTCATTGATGGCATTTTACAAGGATTAGATTCTGCTTTTTATATTTCACCGATTTTACTTATTCCACCAGTCATAATTCTAGTCCTGGTTATTAAAAAGGTCGACGCTCTACCAGCGCTATTAATCAGTGCAACTCTTGGTGGCATCTTCGCCATGATTTTCCAAGGTGCAAATTTCGGCGAAGTCATCAACGCAGCTCACTACGGTTTCCAATCTCAAACCGGTGTGGAGGCAATCGACAGTCTGCTCAGCGGCGGTGGCTTGGATTCCATGCTTAATCCGTTGTCCCTTGTATTTATGACGTCGGGTCTTGCCGGTGTTATGGAAGCTTCCGGTATGATTGAATCGTTGACTTCAAAGATTCTATCCTTGGCCAAGGGCGTAGGTGGTCTAATTGCGGCTACTGTATTCACAGCGATTGCCATCAATATTCTAACGGGTGACCAATACCTATCCATCGTCTTCACCGGTAAGATGTACCAATCCGAATTTGCTAAGATGAACCTCCATCCAAAGAATCTATCCAGAACATTGGAGGATGCGGGTACGTTGACATCGCCTTTGATTCCATGGGGTGCCTGCGGTATCTTCATGTCAGGTACACTGGGCGTTCCGGTATTAACCTACCTACCTTACATGTTCCTCAGCTTCATTAACCCAATCATTGCGATCATCTACGGCTTCACCGGTTTCACAATCGAAAAGCTGGATCCTAAGGATGATGAGCCTGACACGCTAGTTGCCTAGGGAACTTAGTAAAATGAATAATTGAGACAAGGGCCATCCCGGTACTTGTCTCTTTTTTTGTCCAATGTTGACAGGAAAACGATACTAGTGGGTAAATATGAGCGAAAACAAAAAGAGCTCTGAAAGGTGCGGTTGATTCCCTAACCTGACGGAGAAAATAACTAAGGAGGAAATAATGGCAGATAAAGGATTTACGGACAGAGTAAAAGGTAAAGCAAAAGAAGTTATTGGCGATATCACCGATAACGCGCAAATGGAAAGAGAAGGCATCGAGGAGAGATTAGAAGGCGAAATTAAGAAAGAAAAAGCCGAAATCAGAGAAGAGCGGGAAGAAAGAGAAGAAGAAATCCGCGACCACTATGATGACCGGGAGAGAGAAATCCGCGAGCATAGAGAAAACCTCGATGATAACGTACGTGACGCAAGGGATGAATTAGAGATTAATCATGATGAGGCTGAGAATATGGCCCACGATCTTCGCGATCGCAGAAGACAATAGGTAAAAAGGTAGAGTGCATCAGTGAGAAATCACCGATGCACTCTTTTTTTTTTGTTTATTCCGTTTCAAAGAAGTCAGACCCGTCGGACAACTTTTGATCCAATTTATGTATCGAGTCGATATAGCGAACGGTTCCGCTTGGAATTCTAAGGAGTAGTGAGTGAGTGGTGGCTACGTCTTCTTGTTGGTATTGGACTCCACGTAGGAAGTCGCCGTCGGTAATGCCTGTTGCGGCAAAGAGGACGCTAGACCCCTTGACCAGGTCGGAGATGGTGTAGACCTTTTCGAAGTCGACGCCCATTTTGAGACACCGTTGGACCTGGTCGCTGTCTGATGGGGCAAAGATACCTTGGAAGTCGCCACCCAAACACTTGAGTGCAGCGGCTGCGATGACACCTTCCGGTGCTCCACCGGTGCCCATGACGATATCGATTTTACCTTCATCCATGGCCGTTGCGATTGCGGTTAGAATATCACCATCCATAACCATCGAAATGCGAGCACCCGTTGCTCGAATTTCTTCAACCAATTTGTTGTGGCGTTCCCGACGTAGTACGGAAACGGTGATTTCGCTGACTTTCTTGTCGAGTGCTTCCGCCACCGCTTCAATATTTTCCTTAACGGACTTGCGAATATCGATTTTGCCTTTAGCTCCAGGACCGACAGCTATTTTCTTCATGTACACATCAGGTGCATTGAGCAGGCAACCTTTCGGTGCCACAGCGATGACGGAGATGGAATTGAGCATACCGTCCGCCAACGACGTCGTTCCATCGATAGGGTCAACGGCAATATCCACCTGCTCAGGATCATCAGGGTCACCAATCTGTTCGCCGATGTAGAGCATGGGAGCCTCGTCCATTTCGCCTTCCCCGATTACGACCTGGCCGTTAATCCCTAGATAATTAAACATTGTACGCATTTCGCTGACGGCTTCACCGTCGGAATCATTCTTTCTTCCTTGGCCAAGATACTTAGCGGCACTCAACGCTGCCGCTTCGGTGACTCGGCATAAGTTGATGCCTAAATCTCGATTCATACTTCCTCCTTTTCGTGATAACGATTACTTTCCCTTTCATTTTAACAGAAATGAGATATCGACAGATAGCTTACGTGTAATTTAATTATTTATATTCGTGGGCCATGCCTTTGCCACAAACATATTCTTGCTTCCAGTGGGTATTGATTGAATTAGCAAATAGTATGTAGAAGGAGGTCATTATGGCTTCAGTAGATTATTATGCGACTTGGCAAGCCCGCTTTGAGGCGAATATATACAGGCATCCGAAGATGTCTTGGGAAAACTTCCAAGCTAAGCTAACCGAGAATGATAGCTGGGAGAAGGCCATGATATGGATGGAAGACACGGATGGAGAACCTGACCTAGTGGTCCTTGAATCTTTAGACAAGCCCATCGTTGTGGATATGAGTAAAGCCAGCCCAAGCGGCCGAAGGAGCCTTTGCTATGATAAGGAAGCTAGGGAGAAACGGAAGAAGAACGCCCCTGAGTCTAGCGTAATGGAGGAGGCTGAACGATTCGGTGTTGAAGTTGTCGACGAAGACCTGTACTTTCGTTTACAAGAGGTCGAGCCCTTTGATGAAAAAACAGAGTCTTGGTTGAAGACACCGGATGAATTTCGAAAGCTAGGCGGAGCCCTCTTTGGTGACCGACGCTATAACCGCGTCTTTGTCTTTCACAATGGGGCAGACTCCTATTATGCGTCTAGGGGTTTTCGCGCCTATTTCGTTTTCGATTAGTCGCTTGACCGACATGAGGTGAGGGAAAGGGTCTTGCCATTTGTCTAAGGTTTGAAGAGATAATATACGGGGAGGTTAGACGATGAAGACGATAAAGTTGTTTGCTGGGATGATGGGACGGATGTTGAATACGATATGGTCATCGAGCTGACGGATGAGCAGAAAGACCAGGTTTGGGTCTTGATTAGGGACTTGGACATGAGTCAATATGATGGGGATTATAGCGATTTGCAAACTATCCCACCATCAGGAGCAAGCTTAGCAGCAAGCTATGGTGATGCAAGGTATGAGATCGATATTAAGGATAGATCCATGAAGTATGAGGACGATCTATCGGAGGTTTTATCCACTATCAATCAAATTTTAGGGATTGTCGAAGAGGATCCAAAGACACAAGATTTACCCGACTTCCCCTATATCATCGAATAGAAAAAACGGCAGCGATGTTTTCATCACTGCCGTTTTTTGATTGCGAATCTTATTGCGAATCTTATATGATGTGCTTACCACCATCGATACGGATTCCCCAACCCATAGTATGAGCGGAAACTTCAGAAGCGAGGTACAAGCAAGCTGCGGCAACTTCTTCAACCGTTGCGTAGCGCTTGTCATAAGTGTCTTGTGAGAAGAATTCTTCTGCTTCTTCTGGCGTCTTGCTATCGCCGAAAGTATTCTCAGCGATACGGACCATCATGTCCGTCTTAACTGCTGATGGAGCAACGAAGTTTGCGTTGATTCCCTTGCCACCGACTTCAGTGTTCACTGTCTTAACGATAGCAGCTACTGCGTGCTTAGAAGCAACGTATGCGCCCATTCCTGGAGAGCCTACGTAAGAACCTTCTGAGCCAAGAACAACGATTGAACCCTTACCATTCTCAACCATGTGAGGGATTGCATGCTTTAATGACCAAAGAACACCGAAGACGTTTACGTCGAACACTTTTTGGAAGTTTTCTTGAGTAGCATCTGTAGTTTCTTGGTAGTCGCCGTTGTAACCTGCGTTAGCAATCATACCGTATAGTGAACCAAAGTGATCAACAGCTTGTTCGATAGCATCCTTCATTTGTTCTTCTTGAGTGATGTCTACGACATAACCTTTTACGCGGTCTTCGCTAGGGTTGCCAAGTGCTTCCATCAGCTTGTCTAACTTCTCTTGCTTAGTTGAAGTGACAGCTAGACGAGCGCCTTCGTTGTAGAAAGCTTCAGTTACTGCTTGGCCAATTCCGCCAGTTGCACCGGTAATCATTACCACTTTGTCTTTTAAATGTAAATCCATTGTTCCTCCTAAAATTCGTATTAGTTTAGCTTCTCCTAGTTGAGTCGCTTTCGATGAATATGCGAGGCATATTCGGACTGCCTGTAACAAGATACCCTGTTACGTTCTTTACTATTATAGTACAAGTAAAAATAAAGTTGTAACAATCTGACCGAATTCAGTGCGTATCAATTAATACTTTATAGACATTTGAATTCGTTAAAATATTAATTGCAACGTCATCTATCTTTACTGCTATAGGGTTCTATACCCGTAAGTGTTAAAAGCTATGTATATTAATAATTTATATACACTCCATTTCAATGAAACAAGGGGGTATAATGACCATAAAGATTAAGAAAATTAATGAATTTTCTGAGACAAAAATATGATGAATGATGTCTTCAGGTTTAATAAAAAGTTAAAAGAAAGGGGAAGCCATGCGAAACGATGACCCTTGGCAAAAGCCTCAAAATTACGCAGAAGAATACAGGCGAGACACCTACGACAACTATGACCAGGATAGCGATGACTTAAATTTCCCTTATATCGAAAATCCTGCGCCTATCTCGATACGAAGAAAGTCAATATACAAGGACTTGCAATATTTCTTTCTCTATCTCGTTAGTATTACCTTCCTGGTATCCGCTTTGTCGCTAGTTTTTACCGGACATCATTTTCCATTTTATGAGTCAACTGGAAGTTTAGTCTTCTTTATTATCACCGGCCTGCCGCTTATCCTTATTTTTAGTTACATGGATTATCGAGACGGGAGTCCTGGAAAGAAATTCTATCACCTTCAGGTCGTCTATCGGTCTCATACCTTTTGGAATGCCTTTATACGAAATTATTGAGTAAAAGAAAAATTTCTATAGATTAGTGAGGAGTTATACCCTCG
>CAYMYX010000024.1:0-16014 GCA_964394795.1 uncultured Peptoniphilaceae bacterium | reverse complement strand
GAAATTATTGAGTAAAAGAAAAATTTCTATAGATTAGTGAGGAGTTATACCCTCGCAGTTGTCCAATAAGTGAAAGACAAAAAATCTTATTGGAAAGCTTTAGGATGGATTAATCCAAAGGCGGCTAAAGCAGTCGTCATAAAGGAGGTTTATGATGCATAGAAGAGGACAGAGAAATTGGATATTTATCGCCTTAGCGATGGTGGCCATATTTGTTGTGGCTTTTCTGATTAAACAGAGTATGGATGAAAAGGATGGTGGGAACTTGGATAGCGATGGTGGAGGCAACTTCGTTGTAGCTAAAGCGGAATATCCTGAGCTGGCGCCTTATCCAAACCATGAGGAAGGCTACGATGAAAAAGCACAAGCTGAATGGGAAGAAAGTCAGAAGCAGCTGCAAGTAGAAGGTGACGATTATGGTAAAGACTACCAAGAATTTCTAGAGACGTACTTGATGCAGATTGCGGATCAAAACTTTGAAGAAGGTAAGAATGGGGTAATGTCACCACTTTCCATCTACTTGGCATCGTCCATGTTAGCTGAAACGACGGCTAACAATACGCAAGCGCAAATTCTAGAATTACTGAAAACAGATACTATTGAAGAGGTTAGGGAAAACGCGAAGAATCTGTGGCTAAGTAACTATCAAGATGATGGCCAATATACTTCTGTGCTAGCTAATTCAATCTGGTTACGTGAGGGAGCGGACTTCAACCAAGATACGTTGAAGAATATTACCGATAACTATTATGCTTCCATGTTCTCGGGAGACACTTCTGACCCTGCTTACTCTCAAGAATTGAGAGACTGGATTAATGAAAACACCGGCAACCTGTTAGAGGAAGAAGCTGAAGAGATTAAGTTGAAGCCGGAAACACTGATGGCTATCATCTCCACAGTCTACTTCAATGCAAACTGGATGGATGAATTCTTAGATGAAAATACGGAAGACAAAGAGTTCTTCGCTTTAGATTCGAAGGTTACTGTTCCGTTCATGCAGGAGAAAAACCTGGAAGGCGATTATCTGGAAGCAGAAAAATATACTGCGTCCAGTAAATTATTGAAGTCATACGGCAAAATGTGGTTTATCCTACCCAATGAAGGCGAAGATGTCCAAGAGATTTTGAAGGATCACAGTATTTATCAGGTGCCTAAAAATAATCAAGATGTAACGGTTAAGACAGTCAACTTATCGTTACCAAAGTTTGATGTCACCTACGATGTCAGCTTGATCGACAGTCTCAAGAGCTTAGGATTCACCGATATGTTCGATGCTTCGGTATCTGATTTCAGTCCCCTAGGCGATTTCGAAGACTTGGCGGTTGATGAGTTTACTCACGCAGCCCGGATCAAAGTTGATGAGAAAGGTGTCGAAGCTGCAGCGTTCACGGTTATCGCGATTGCTGAAACTTCAGCTCCTATGCCTACAGATGAAGTTGATTTCGTCTTGGACCGTCCTTTTATCTTCATGCTTACGAATAAGGATGGGTTAGTTACATTTGTTGGTGTAGTCAATAATCCGGAAGAGAAGTAGATAACAACTGATGCAATAAATAAGGTGACCCCATAAGGTTGGATGCTTGTCCAACCTTATGGGGTCACCTTATTGTTAGCTTGACTTATTCTTCTTCAATATCAATTTCTTTGTCTTGTTCTGGTTCTACAGCAGGTTGATATTTCTCTTTCTTGTATCCCGTTTTTATCTTCGTGCGATGTTTTAGCCTATCTAAGTTGATGCTGGATTCGGTGAGCAAGAACTTCATGATGAAAAAAACAATAAGCAAGGCGACGGTGCCCAACACCAAGTCAAGAAGTGTGGATGAATAGATGAGCATTTTACGAGCAATGACGAATAGTATCAGCTCCAACAATGCTTCGGTAGAGTTATGTAGGATCATCTTGATAAACTCAGCACCAACAATTAAGGACAAGGCGAAACCTAAAAAGTTTTGGAAGATTGCATAGGAATTAGCTGGGCTCGAAGCAATGAATGCAGTGACATATTCAATCATATTGAAGATACCAATCACTAGAAAGAACACTATGATGAGGGCAATGACTAACTCAAGAACATGTACTATTGTGTTGATGTAATCGTTTACTTTCTTCACGGTTTACTCCTTTCTATGTAAATATATTATCATAAGCTGAAAACACATCCCAAATTTCAACGCATTTTTTTAAGTTTGACCATCAAGGGTATTTTCTACCATAATAGATAGAGCAGATTACATAGATTAAAGAGATTTCGCAAGTCAGCGTGTTTGGCTTTACTAGGAGGCTCTTACTTTCAGCAGAAAGCAAGAGCCTTTTTCTATCGAAGGAGGTTAGAGTGGAAAAATATAGTCCTATTACAATCGGCATTATTGCCCACGTCGATGCGGGTAAGACAACTCTAGCCGAAAAGATATTTGAATTAACGACAGCAAACGATGGTTTGCATCAATCCAACGAGAGTCTGCTGGATACCAATCAAATCGAGAAAAGGCGGGGGATAACCATCTATTCCAAGGTGGCCCGCTTCCAGGTGAATAATCAACCCTATATTTTGGTCGACACACCGGGCCATGTCGACTTCGGCCCCGAAATGGAACGAGCCCTAGAGTTGATGGATATCGCAGTTCTCCTCATCTCCGCTCCTGATGGCGTCGTCGGTTACACCAAGACCCTTTGGTCCCTGTTGGGCAAACACCGAATTCCCACCATCGTCTTTGTCAATAAGACGGACCAGATGGGCGGGGAGACAGCTTCCCTTGAAGAACAAATTCGAGAGACCCTCAGCGAGCGAATTATTCCTTTTGAGGATTCGAAGAAAAGAAATGAAGAAATCGCAATGCTGAATGAAGATCTTCTGGACAAGTACTTAGCTACGGGACAGGTGGAGATCGAAAAAGTCGCCCGACTTTTCAATCGCCGGGAAATCTTTCCCTTGCTTTATGGGGCGGCCATTCACGGCAACGGGGTCCAAGACCTGATTGATCTTATCGATGGCTATAGGGAAGCAAAGGTATGGCCAGAAGAGTTAAGCCTTAGAGTATATAAGACAAACTATGAGGATGGAGTGAAACTCAACCACATTCGCTTGCTTGGAGGACAGCTCCAGACCAAAGATGTTGTCGAAGATGAAAAGGTCCACGAAATCAGAAAGTATAACGGGTCGGAATACGAGATAGTTCAAGACCTCCAAGCCGGAGATATCGGCACTCTAATTGGACCCTTGAATCTTCGAGCAGGACAAGTAATCGGCGATGAAACACCTGACGAAGATAAGGATATTCAGGCAGTCATCAATTATGAATTTGAAAGAACAGACGGGGGAGACAGCTTTGCCCTCTATCAAGAGCTTAAGCGATTGGAAGAGGAGTTCCCGGATATGGCCCTCCATCGGGAAGAGGAAAGCGGTCGAATCTTTGTCCGCTTGATGGGGGACATCCAACTGCAAGTGTTGAACGAAAGGCTTGAGGATCAGGGCATTCAGGTTCGCTTTAATATTGGCGGTGTTATCTACCGAGAAACAATAAAGGAGCCGAGCGTAGGTCTGGGTCACTATGAACCGTTGAAACACTACGCCGAGGTTCGACTTCTGCTTGAGCCGGGACCGGTGAACTCGGGTATAACCTTTAGCTCCGATGTATCGACAGACCATCTAGCCATCCAATGGCAGAAGCAAGTGCAAAGGATAACCAATGAAGTTGCTGTGCCGGGTGTGCTTACCGGTTCGAAATTGACTGATATCCATATCCGACTGATCGACGGCAGAGCACATAATAAACATACAGCCGGCGGCGACTTCCTTCAAGCCTCAGTACGAGCCTTAAGAAACGGTTTAATGAGGGGACAATCTATTCTCCTTGAGCCCTATTACGAGTTTGAGTTGGACGTGCCTTTAACTTACTCTGGTAAAATCCTCCAAGATTTCGAACGACTTGGAATACAGGATAGGACAGCAGAGACCGCAACTGACCGCTTTAAGAGTGCGGGGCGAGGACCGGTTTCTACATTGCAGGACTACTTCCAACAACTTCCTTCTTTAACCAAAGGAACGGGGCGAGTAAATTACCGTCTGACTTCCTATCAGGAGGTGGAGAACCCTCAAACTATTATCGAGGAGATAAGCTATAATCCACTGGAAGACGAAGTCTTTTCACCTCATTCCATTTTCTACGGAAATGGTTCAGCCATCTTAGTGCCTTGGGATGAAGTAGAAGACTATGCCCATACGCCCCCTTATCAGGAAGACGGTGAGATGGAGGATGAGGAAGTTAAGCCAATACAGCCTAGGATTCGGGATAATTTCATTAGTGATAAGGATGTCGACCGAATCTTCCAGCAGACCTTCTATGCCAACGCCAATGTGAAGAAGAAGGAAAGGCAGGAAGAGCAAAGAATAGAGCGGCCGAAGGAAAAGGCATGGGCCGGAACGGAGAAAGAAAAAGTTAGTGGGCCATCCTACCTGTTGATCGATGGTTATAATGTGATCTATGCATTGCCCCCATTGAGAGAATTGGCTGAGGAAAGCATGGATGCCGCCAGGTCCCTCTGCATCGACGAGTTAGCCAAGTACCAAGCATATGTCGACGACCAGATCATTGTGGTCTTCGATGCCTACAGGGTGAAAAACTATAGGGAAACTGTTGAGCGATACGGCAATTTGGTGGTCATTTACACGAAACTCGCGGAGACGGCTGACCAATACATTCAAAAGGTATCCAAAGAATACAGCAAAAATTACCAGGTCACCGTGGCGACATCGGACATGGCGGAACAGCGGATTGTCTGGGGAGACGGCGCTATCGTTAGGTCGGCGGAAGCACTGTGGGAGGAGATTTTTGCTAGGATAAAACAGGAAGAAGATAGATACCGCAAGACTGTCGCCCCTTCACTGAAGCAGGGAATCAGTATTGACGAAAAGGAAGTAGGAGGGAGAGACGATGAATAAAGAAAATTTATTTATTAGCATCGTGGACCGTGGAAAGGCTGAGGCCTTGCTCAACGACATACGCACCTTAGGAGTTAGCGAAGGAGTCGTTATGCTGGGTCAAGGAACCGTGTCCATGAAATTATTAGAATTATTGGGTTTGGATGAAACGCAGAAGGAAGTCATCATTCAACCTTGCTCCGGTATTATGGAGCCAATGCTCCACGAACTGGTAAAACAAAACTTTGATTTTCAAAAGAAGAATAGGGGAATTGCTTTTTCCTTGCCAATGAAGCGGTACAATGAGAACCAAATTATCCCGGCGGATGAGAAGGTCCAACGAGATAGTTTGGATTATCACTTGCTCGTTGCTATTGTTGACCATGGGCGAAGCAAGGATGTCGTGAAGATTTCAAGGAATGCTGGAGCACCCGGTGGCACGATCCTCCATGGTAGAGGTGCAGGCACACCCGCTGGATTTGCCTTCGACCTCCACGTGGAACCGGAGAAAGATATTGTTATCTCGGTGATACCAACGAAGGATGTCGGTCGAATTCGGTCGACTTTGGTCAAGGAATTGAAGCTGGATGAGCCTGGTAACGGCATCCTCTTTGTCTTGCCTGTTAGCCGGGTAACCGGTATTTACCAAGCTGCGAAAGGAGGGAAAGGATGAACGCCCTTCAATCGAAAGTTAATGAAGTATTGCAATCGATCGTACCGATTATTGTTTATGTGGCCTTCTTAATTTTAGTTTTTGTGCCTGTTGATACGGAAGTCACTATCCGTTTCCTTATCGGAGCCTTATTGGTTTTCTTAGGTCTTTCCATTTTCCTTTGGGGTGTGGACCAGTCCATGGAGCCGATTGGCCACCATATGGCCACCCATATCTCCAATTCGAAGACCATCATTGGGGCCATCCTCTTCGCCTTCATCTTGGGTTTTCTGATCACTATCGCTGAGCCAGATTTATTGATTTTAGGTCAGCAGGTTGAAGGAGCCTCCGGAGGTAGTCTGCAAGCAAGGATGTTAGTTATTGTTGTTTCAGCAGGCGTAGGTATCATGATTGCCATAGGCGCATTACGAACTCTGCTGAACAAGAAGCTGAATGTATTGATGCTCATTATCTACGCCGTCATCCTGATCTTAGCTCTCCGCGTATCCGAGGAGTTCTTGGCCGTTTCCTTTGATGCATCAGGTGCAACGACAGGAGCCTTAACCACCCCCTTCGTTCTAGCCCTTTCTTATGGACTATCCAAACGTAAGGGTGGTAAGAATGCGGAAGCGGATTCCTTTGGTATGGTAGGCACAATGAGTGCTGGGCCTATCTTAGCCATCATCTTGTTATCGATTGTCACGAAACAAAGTGAAATCCAGGGAACGCCAGAACCATTTGAAGTAGCCGATGGCGTTTTAGAGCCAATCCTATCCGCCTTTGGACATACCTTTACCGAATCCTTATTTGCCTTAGCACCAATTGTTATTTTGTTCCTTTTGCTTAATGCTTTTCGTTTCAAGGTGGCAGGAAGGGAACTCTTCTCCATTAGCCGGGGCTTAATCTACACTGTAATAGGCTTGATGCTCTTCCTTGTCGGCGCCAATGAAGGTTTCATGGACATGGGCAGACTCTTGGGCATGGGCTTAGTGGAAGGTCACAGTAACTTGATTGTCATTCTTGCCTTCGTCCTCGGTTTCATCGTTGTATCTGCTGAGCCTGCAGTTCACGTTTTGGGTGAACAGGTTGAGGACGTTACGGGTGGCCATATCCCTATCAAGCTGATTCGTACCACCTTATCCATCGGTGTTGGCATAGCTCTAGCTCTTTCCATGCTCCGGATACTAATACCGGAAGTGAAGCTGTGGTACTTCCTATTACCGGGGTTTGCTCTAGCTATCCTGCTTTCGTTTTATGTTGATGATATTTTCGTGGGTATTGCCTTCGATGCCGGCGGCGTTGCTTCCGGACCAATGAGTGCGACCTTCGTTTTGGCTTTTGCTCAGGGGGTTGCGGATGTGTGGCCCACCGCTGACGTCTTAGCGGACGGCTTTGGCGTCATTGCCCTGATTGCCATGACACCTATTGTCAGTATTATGGTCTTGGGGGCCATCTTCAAGATGAGACAAGGGAAAGTCAGCCGAGAAGATGGGGACTTTATCGAATTGGAACCATCTTTGTTGGCTACCGAGCCGGTTAGCGAAGGGGCAAAGGACCTAGTCTTCGTTGTCGTTGATCGTGGAGAAGCGGACGAAGTTGTGGAAGTAGCTCGTTCGGTAGGAGCCAGAGGGGCAACCATCCTTCACGGCCGTGACGAGCGTGGCAAGGCATGGAGCATCCTGCCTTTCAACTTAGATCCGGAAAAAGAACTGGTTTGGTTTGTCGTCCGAGTTGATATTATTGACAATCTCTTCAAAGAATTGATTCATGGGGACAACACCCTATCGCCAAACATCTCGGTCTTCTCGATGCCAACATCGTCTTATGACGGCATCCATACCGTGGGGTCCACTACGGATTCCGAAGAGACAGAGGAACCCGAAAATATGGTGGTAGAGAAAAAAGAGTTAGAAGAAACTTCAGAGGCTGATGAAGCCGAATGATGCAAGCCTTCCAGAAAGTGAGGTGAAAGATGGACAGCATTAAAATTTTACACTTCGCAGACAGCCATTTAGGGTCAACCTTTCCGGGCTTAGGCAGAAAAGGTAGACAACGGGGAGAGGAGATTCTAAATACTTTTCGCCGAATCATCTCCTACGCTAGAAAGGAAGAGGTTGACGTTATCCTGATCGCGGGCGACTTTATCGAAGCTTCCTCGATTACCGATCGGGTAATCCAATTAATCAAAGAAACCCTCCTTACTCTACCGGATACCAAGATTTTCATTGCCCCCGGCAATCATGATTACTATTCCATTGGCTCGCCTTATGGGGGAGGGTGGCCTTCCCACGTTCACATTTTCAGGACGCCGTTGGAAATCGTGGACATCCCCGAACTGAATACCACTGTTGTGGGTTCTGCTTTTCTGGAGAGCCATCAGAGGCAGTCCAATTGGGATAGGCTCCTCAATCCAAATGAAAGTTACCTTAACCAATTAATCGAAGCGAAATATCATGGGCGGCATGTCTTGGGTGTTTTCCATGGAGAGGTAATCAGTGATGGTCAGCCTAGCCTATATAACCCCCTTCAAATTTCGAGGCTTCCTGAGGGGCTCTTCGACTATATCGCCTTGGGCCATATCCATAAAAGAACCCCTATCCAACATTTCCAAGAGACTTCATATGCTTACAGCGGTAACCCTGATGGCACTAGCTTCAACGGCACAGGTCCGAAAGGCGTATATATCGGTCGAGTGGGGAAGATGGGCGTAGACCTCCAATTTAAAACCTTCTCCAGTCGAGGCTTCTTTAATGTAGCAATCGACGTTGGCGACTACCAGTCTCAGGTTCAGATGGAGGAGACCATTATCCAAAAACTGGGAGAGCAGATGTCAGACTTCGAAGACCACTTTTATCGCTTCTTGCTTCAAGGGAAGAAGCAGGAAGAGGCCTATTGGTCAACCGCTGCCTTAGCGCAGTACCTGAGTGATAGGCTCTATCATGTGGAGGTCGTCGATGAAAGTGAATGGGCCTTTGATCTGGAAAGTTTACTCAAGCAAGACAATCTGGAAGCCCACTTTATCCGAACCTTGATGGATAAGAAGGAAAGAGTACAAGGCGATAGCGAAGATGCCGATAAGCAAAGACGAATCATCGACCGGGCCATCACCCTTGGTCTTCAAGCTTTGTCAGGAGGCCGCTAATGAAAATCGATCGAATTAGCATTGAAAATTTTGGCCGCTTCCAGCACAAAGAACTTACCTTCCCAGATGGATTGGTCGTCGTATACGGCCTCAACGAAGAAGGAAAGTCTACCATTTTGGACTTCATCCTCCTCATGCTATATGGTTTCAAGGGGATGAAGAAGGACGCCAGAGAAAATCCCCGCCACCGCTATATTAACAACACAGCCTTATTGCCAAGGGGGGTCATGTACCTGTCTGACGAGACGGTTCACTATCGCTTGGAAAGGCGGTTTGGTTCCACCAACGGTAGAGATGAAATTAGCTTAATCAATGATGATACTCAAGAGTCCATTCCGCTAGGTCTGGAAGAAACCCCTGGAGACTACCTCTTCCACTGCGATATCGAAGCCTTCTTACGGACCTATTTTATTTACAGTCAGGGAGCATCCTTTGCCGCGGATAGAAAGACGGATAGTCTCAGCCAGCGCTTGGAAAACCTTCAGGAAACCGGGTCTGAAGACCAATCCTATCTGGCAGCAACTTTGCTGTTGCAGAAACAGCGGGAAGCCTTGGTTTCTAAATCGGGGAAGAAGGGTGACCTTGTTGAGAAACTACAGGTCTTGGAGAATAAAAGAATTGAATACTTTCGGGCCTTGGAAATAGAGCAGGAAAAATTACGCGACAGTCAGATGATTCAACATTTAGTCGACGACTATAATGCCTTTGTCGATTGGGCGAATGAGAAAAATCAACGTGACTTAGCTAATGAAGGGGGAGATGCCCGGGACGAGAAGGTAAAGCCTGTATTTAACGGTCTCTTCATTATCTTTGCCTTAATATCCTTTGCTTTTGGCATTTATCAGATTATTCAAGGAGAGATTCTCTACTTCACCGTACTGGTGGTCCTTTCTTTAGCTTTCCTCTTTGTCGGTCCGCTGCTCTTCAAGCCCAGACATACGGACATTCCTATTGAAGACTTTCCGAAAGCAAGGGAGCGCAAGATTCAGTTGCAAATGGAGATTGTCGAAGCAAAAACTCGCGTAAGGGAGAAGTACAGAGATGAACCTTTTGCGGACTTTATCAAAATGGAGATGAAGACTTTGCAAGAGGAAGTCGATGTTCTGGAGGAGGAGTTGGCTGCAATAGATATGGCCATCAGTCACCTGAAGTCATTAGCCGGTGAGCGGGCTCAGGAGTACCTTCCTCTTCTCAATCAGAAGACGGAGAAGATCCTACATGAGGTCATTGACCGTCCCGAGTCTCATATCCGCATCAACAACCAACTGGATGTTGCGGTAGAAAAAGAAGATAATATTTGGTCAAGTGACTACCTGAGTTCTAGCACGAGGGAGCAGGCGTATTTTGCCATGAGGATGGCCCTCATTCAGCTCCTTGAGGATAGGCAGGCTACGATTCTTTTGGATGACCCCTTTGTATTCTATGACGACGAACGGGCGGCCGCTGCCTTCTTCTATCTGGAGCGGTTGTCGATCCAGGACGATAGGCAAATACTTTTGTTCACTTGTCAAAGCCGTTTTATCAACTGGACGAAGCAAAGCGAAGATATTCACTTGATGAGACTGGACAATAAGGGGTAGATAAGTTGACGGGCTAGGTACATGGCCCCAATCATTAGACGCTAGGAGAAACAATGAAACTAGAAAAATTAGAATTTGAGGAAGTGGTTTTTGACCGGATGTCCTTTCAAGATGAGGAAGACTTCCATACCTACATGAACGAGCAGTGGGAAAAGGAACCTATCAAATCCACCTTCAATCATGTAAACGACCGCTTTGAAATGATATTACGAAATTCTGCCAACTTGCGTAATGATGTTCGCACGGGTGTGAGACAGACCAATGAAACCATCGATGTGACCATGTATGAATGGATCCAACGATTCATGTCCTATACGAAGCAGGAACTGCTCGTGGATGGCATTACGGTTGGCGACCAACAGGGTATCGCCGTCTTTCATCTTTATGATAAGACCGTCCAATTTGTGGTAAATAGGTAAGAGAAAGTTTTGAGGAGGACACGATGAACTATCCATTTATTCACCTCTGCTTGCGGGTAGAGAACCTTGAGAAGTCGATTAAGTTTTATGAAGAAGCTCTGGGCTACGAAGTCGTTCGTCACGATGATTTTCCGGAGGACAAGTTTACTTTGGTTTTCTTACGAGACCATGAATCAGGTATCGATATCGAGTTGACGTATAACTACGACCATGGCCCCTATGAAGTGGGCGACGGTTACTCCCACTTTGCCGTCCGCGTGGATGATGCAGAAGCATCATTTGCCAAGCATAAGGAGATGGGCGTCACGGTAAATGATGCCCCTTATTCGTCTCCCGGTGGGAACTCCATGATTTACTTTATTCGCGACCCGGATGGTTACGATGTGGAGATTATTGGAAATAAGAAGTAAGTTATTGAACAAGAAAAACCTAATTCGTAAGGAGTTAGGTTTTTTTATACAAACTCTTGACACCGATACCCCCTAGGGGTATAATGGGAAAGAATAAGAAAGGAGTCACCATGGAAAATATCAATCAAACGAAGAAAAGATTCGATGTCCGTGGGATGACCTGTTCAGCTTGTCAAGCGTCAGTCACCAAGGCTGTGGATAAACTGGAAGGGGTTGACCATGCCGACGTCAATCTAATGACGAATACAATGGATGTCACCTATGATCCGGAAGTTGTAGATCCGTCCTCAATCGAAAAGGCGGTCTTCGACGCCGGTTACGAAGCCAGCGCCCAAGATAAGGAAGAAGGAAAGGCTAAGTCAAAGGCGAAGACGCAGGAAAAGAGTGTCTTTGAGGAGCAAGCGGAAAGCATGAAGTTCCGCCTCCAAGTTTCTGTACCTTTGCTACTTATCCTGATGTACTTCTCGATGGGAAGCATGTTCGGTGCACCAATTCCATCTTGGATGGAGGGCGCAGAAGGTGCTATGTCCTTCGCCTTACTTCAGTTCGTCCTGACTATCCCAATCGTCTTCGTGAATAGAGTTTATTTCACCCGCGGCTTCAAAGCACTCTTCAAAGGGGCACCAAATATGGACTCCCTGATTGCTATCGGTTCCGCTGCTGCTATGGTTTACGGCGTGTTCGCCCTCTTCCGCATCGGTTATGGCCTAGGCTTCGACAACCATGAAGTTGTCCACACCTACATGCATGACCTCTACTTTGAAGGGGCAGCAATGATCCTCACCCTGATTACCGTAGGTAAGTACTTGGAAGTCCGATCAAAGATCAGGACAACGGGGGCCATCACCGCGCTCATGGACCTACAACCCGATACCGCAACGGTTATCGTCGATGGGGTTGAAAAGACAGTCCCTATTGAAGAAGTATCCGTTGGCGATGTGATCGTCATCAGACCGGGAGAAAGAATCCCTCTGGATGGTGTAGTCCTCAGCGGTCAAACCTCAGTTGATGAATCCGCCCTGACCGGTGAAAGTTTACCGGTAGAGAAAGCTGTCGGCGATAAAGTTGTCGGCGCGACAATTAATAAGACGGGCCGAGTTACCTTTGAGGCTACGCACGTCGGCGAAGATACCACCCTATCCAAAATTATTGACTTGGTTCAGGATGCCAATGCGACGAAGGCGCCTATCCAAAACTTAGCCGACAAGATTTCCGGTATTTTTGTGCCGATTGTCATTGTCATTGCTTTAGCTACTTTCGTTGTCTGGCTTCTTCTGGGTCACCCCCTAGAATTTGCCATGAGATTGGCCATAAGCGTCTTGGTTATCTCCTGTCCATGTGCCCTTGGTCTAGCTACACCGGTCGTTATCATGGTGGCAACGGGTAAGGGAGCCGAATCCGGCGTGTTAATTAAGAGCGCAGAGTCCCTTGAAGTTCTTCATGAAGTCGACGCGATTGCCTTCGACAAGACCGGTACCATCACAGAGGGTAAGCCTTTTGTAACCGATGTTCGACCAATTCAAGGTATAGAAGCAGACGATTTGCTCCGCTATGCAACAGCTATCGAGCAAGGATCCGAGCAGCCACTCGCTTCCGCAATTATTGAAGCGGCGATGAAGAAAGAATTGGATATCCCTGAAACCAAAGACTTCGAAGCAGTTCCAGGTCGAGGCGTCAGAGGTCAGGTCATGGTGGATGGCGAGTTCCAAACCATCCTGGGTGGTAACAAAGCCTTAATGGCAGACAACAACATCGACTTTGAATTTGCCTTTGGCGATGCCGAAGAGCTGGCAGGCCAAGGAAAGACGCCCATGTACTTCGCTTTGAACAACAAGCTCATTGGATTGATTGCTGCGGCAGACGTCATCAAGAACACCAGTGAGTCAGCCCTCAAGCAACTGAAAGAACTAGGCATTGAAACCATCATGATCACCGGCGACAATCAGAAGACAGCGCAGGCAATTGCTGACGAGCTTGGCATCGATGAATTTGTTGCCGATGTTCTGCCACAACAGAAGGATGAGATTATCTCCAGCTACCATGAGAAAGGCAAGAAGATTGCCATGGTCGGTGACGGTATCAACGATGCTCCTGCACTGGCAAGGGCCAATGTAGGTATTGCGATTGGAGCAGGAACAGACGTTGCCATTGAATCGGCAGATATCGTCCTCATTAAATCCGACCTTCAGGATGTGGCAACAGCAGTTCGTTTATCCCATGAAACCATTAAGAAGATTAAGCAAAACCTCTTCTGGGCCTTCATCTATAACGTGATTGGTATTCCAATTGCAGCCGGCCTCCTGTATCCATTCACGGGAATCACCTTGAACCCTATGTTCGCGGCAGCAGCCATGAGCTTGAGTTCCGTCTTCGTCGTCACTAACGCCTTGTTGCTACAAGGGTTTAAGGATGACCACGAAGTCCATTACCAGCCCAAGGATGAGTTGGTCAGTGATTATGAAGTCGCCTTCATCACCGGTGAACCTACAGGAACCGTTGAAAGTAACCTGAAAGAGGGTAATAGTAAACAGATTCAACCAGAAACTAACGAAGAAACTAATAAAGGAGAAAATTCGATGAAAAAAGTAATGCATATTGAAGGAATGACTTGTAACCATTGTAAGGCTAATGTTGAAAAGGCCCTTAATGGCATCGATGGTGTAGAAGCAGAAGTGAATTTGGAAGAAAAGATTGCTAACGTCGAATTAGAAGGCGGAGTAACGGACGCTGAGCTTGTTCAAGCAGTAACTGACGCAGGCTACGAAGTTGTCAGCGTAGAAGGTTAGGCCTATGCATGCTGATACAGACAATATCACCAGAAGGCTGAAGATAGCCAGAGGGCAAATCGATGGGATTCTTAAGATGGTCGAGGAAGATCGCTATTGCATCGATATCTCCAACCAATTGATGGCTGTTGTATCAGCACTTAAGGGGATTAATCGAGATGTGCTTTCGGCTCACCTCAACCATTGCGTTACAACAAGCTTGGAATCTCAAGACGAAGCTCAAATTTCAGAAAAAATGGAAGAAATCAAGCAGGTCATCAACACGCTATCGAAATAAGAAGCTTATGAAGGGGAGGGTTGAAACCCTCCTCTTTTGTCTACTTGAGCGGGTATGAATACTTTTAATAATACGGGTAAATAATAGAAAGACTGTTTCTACAGCGGGCAACCATACTTGATTGCTCATAGGTAGAAGTTAATTAATGAGTAGCACAACAGATCAAGAGTAAATGAAGAAATGAGGAATTATAGTATGGAATATGATGTCATTATTATCGGCGGAGGTCCAGCTGGTTTGTCGGCAGGCCTTTATTCAGCAAGGGCGTTAAAGAACACCTTGATTATTGAATCATCTGCTGTCGGTGGACAAATTATGGATACCAGCGAGGTACAAAACTTACCGGGGTCGGTAGAAGACACGTCGTCCTTTGCCATTGCCAGCCGAATGGAAGCTCAAGCGAGAGAGTTTGGTGCTAACATCGTCATGGAAGAGGTAGAGGAAGTTGACTTCACGGGAGACTGGAAGGTCGTTAGAACCAACGCCAACGAATATAAGGCAAGGGCGGTCATTATTGCAACCGGATCCCATCCAAGAAAACTTGGCGCGCCCGGAGAAGAAAACTTCGTCGGTCGAGGAGTCGGTTACTGTGCGACTTGTGACGGTGCTTTCTACACCGGACTTCCCGTATATGTCATCGGTGGTGGCGACTCAGCCTTTGATGAGGGCCTTTTCCTAGCGACTATGGCCAGCAAAGTTACCATCGTCTATCGTGGTGACAAGCCTAGAGCTGCGCAACTGCTTCAAGAGCGAGTAGCTAATAGAGAAAATATGGAAGTTGTTCTAAATACGAATATCGTTGACTTGAGTGGAGATGTTGTTCTAAATCGTATGGTCCTCGAGAACTCGGTAACGGGTGAACAGACCGTAGTCGAAGGCGACTTTGGCCTATTCATCTTTGCCGGTTACCAACCGAATACTCAACTCTTTGAGGATAAGTTGGTCCTTGACAGAGGATACATCGGTTCGGATGAGTCAACGGCAACCGAGATTCCTGGTGTTTATGCTGCAGGAGATGTCAGACGAAAATCAACGAGACAAGTCGTTACTGCAATATCTGATGGAGCGGTAGCTGCTATTGCCGCAGGTAAATATATTGATGAACACTTCTCCTAGAGGGGTTGACCAATAATGAAAGGATTTGGGTAATAATCCGATAATCACTGTAGATTGTGGAAATTTCCTATATCTTCATGTATAATTGATGACTGAGAGTAATTAAGAATTAGGAGGCTATAGAATGGCAAAAGGTAAATTTGAACGTAATAAGCCACACGTTAACATTGGTACTTTAGGTCACGTTGACCACGGCAAAACCACGTTAACTGCAGCAATTACAAAGACAATGAACGACAGATATGGCACTGGTGAAGCAGTTTCTTATGAGAACATTGACAAAGCACCAGAAGAGAGAGAACGTGGTATTACCATCAACACTTCTGTTGTTGAGTACGAAACTCCAAATCGTCACTATGCCCACGTAGACTGTCCAGGACACGCCGACTATGTCAAGAACATGATTACAGGCGCTGCACAAATGGATGGTGCTATTCTAGTCGTGTCCGCAGCAGACGGTCCAATGCCACAAACACGTGAGCACATCTTACTTGCCCGCCAAGTTGGTGTACCAAAGATCGCTGTATTCTTAAACAAGAAAGACCAAGTTGATGACGATGAGTTAATCGAGCTTGTTGAAATGGAAGTTCGTGATCTACTCAACGAATACGATTACGATGGTGACGACGCTCCAGTCGTTGTTGGATCAGCACTTAAGTCCCTTGAAGAGGGTGGCGAATGGGAAGAAATCATTGTTGACTTAATGCAACAAGT
>CAYMYX010000023.1:0-27286 GCA_964394795.1 uncultured Peptoniphilaceae bacterium | reverse complement strand
AAGAAGGTTTACGTTTCGCTGTTCGTGAAGGTGGCCGTACGGTTGCTTCCGGCGTCGTTTCTAAGATTCTTGAATAAGATACCACTGAGAAAAGTTTAGTGGATTAAGTAGAACAGCAGTTTCTCAATGGGTTGAGAAACTGCTGTTTTTTAGTATAAGAAAGAGGATGTATGGAACATTATGATTACGTGCTGTTCGTCGGTGCCTTGCTGAGCATCTTTCTGATGATTATTGCCTCTTGGCTACGCTACTATAAAAGGTCGGTAAAGACCCCGGAGGAGATCGTAAAAAGTAAACGTCTCTCTTGGTTACTGTTTGTCCTTGCCCTAGTGTTCTTTGTTGTCACCCTCTTCCTGTACTTCTATTTAGCCCAAGGGGGCACGATTTTTTGATAAGGAGATGATATGAAAGAAAAGCGAACCCGAAGACGCAAGCTCGTCTATGGGCACCGTATCAAACAAGCATTGTTAGGGCTTGTCCTTTTGCTTCTCCTCTTCACCCTGTATTCCTTTTACCAGTCTAACTATACCTTCAGAACGGTTGAATATACTGCTGAATCACCCAATTTGCCCAACTCCTTCAATGACTATAAGATTGCTCAAATTTCTGACCTCCATAACTCTATTTATGAAGAAAAGCTACTTGAGAAAGTGGAGGAGGCAGATCCGGATATCGTGGTTATTACGGGGGACAGTTTCTCAAAGGATGACGAAAGCACAGAAGATGTCATTCGATTTATCGAAGAACTTTCTGAACAGTACCAGACTTACCTCATTTTGGGTAACCATGAACTATGGACAAGCGATGAGAAACGAGAAGAGTTCATTGAAGCGATCGAGAAAACGGACGCTGTTTTCCTCGAAAACAAAGCCGTCCCCATAATCCGTCAAGGAAAGAAAATCTATGTCTATGGTTTGCTTGAAGATGAGGGTTATTATGGAGCCGAGCAGTATGGGGAGAACATCCCTGTAACCCATTACCTGGGTCCAAAGCCAAAGGATTATACGGTTTTGTTAGCCCACAATCCCTATTACTGGGAAGACTACCTCCAATGGGGAGCCGACTTAACCTTGAGCGGGCATATCCATGGGGGTGGCATACGTTTACCCGGCCTTGGCGGCGTCTTTTCGCCAGCAGGCTACCTCTTTCCGGAAAGAGATCGGGGAATCTTCCGAGAAGGGGATAAGACCTTGGTTATCTCAGCCGGTTTGGGCAACAGTGGAACGCCTTTTCGTTTATTTAATCCACCGGAGTTAGTCATTATTACACTAAAATCTCTTTCAATCTATTAATTAATTCAGGGATAGGAAGAAAGGGCAAGGTTAAGGAGGCATGGTATGTCTAGTATTGTCGATATTATTATCAAGAAAAGAGACGGGGAAGAATTAACCAACGAGGAGATTCAAAGCTTTGTAACCGGAGTCAAGGAAGAAACCATCGAGGATTATCAAATCTCGGCATTTTTGATGGCTGTTTTCTTCCAAGGGATGAATGAATCGGAAATAGCGAATTTGACAAGGGAGATGGCCTTCTCAGGCGACACCTTGGAGTTCCCAACCATCAAGGAACCTATCGTAGATAAGCATTCTTCCGGCGGGGTTGGGGATACCACGTCCCTCGTTCTTGCACCAATCGTTGCCGCATTAGGCTTGCCGATTGCTAAGCTATCCGGCCGGGGCTTAGGCTTCACGGGAGGTACCGTGGATAAACTGGAAAGTATTCCCGGTTTCCAAACGGAAGTCAGTGAGGAAGACTTCATCAAGTTTGTTGAAAGAGACAAGATCTCTATCATTGGTCAAAGTGCAGACATTGCTCCGGTAGATAAGAAACTGTACGCCCTTAGAGATGTAACGGGCACAGTCGATTCCATTCCGTTGATTGCCGCATCCATCATGTCAAAAAAACTAGCAGATGGGTCAGATGCTATCGTCTTGGATGTCAAATACGGTACCGGGGCCTTTATGAAGACACCGGAAACGGCAATTGAGTTGGCCAAGGTAATGGTATCTATTGGTGAAAATAATGGAAAGAAGACCATCGCCCTCATCACCGACATGAACCAACCCCTCGGGAGTGCTGTCGGTAATAATCTTGAGGTGATTGAGGCAATTGAAGCCCTCAAGGGAAGGGGACCCAAAGACTTCCTAGAAGAAAGTTACGCCCTTGTCGCTGAGATGCTGATTGCAGGGGAGAAGGCGGAAAGCCTTGAGCAAGCTCAGGAGATGATTAAAACGGTCATTGACGATGGATCAGCCTTTGAAAAGTTTGTGACCATGGTGGAAAACCAGGGTGGAGATTCCTCCTACGTTAGAGATACGGAGAAATTCCCCAAGGCAAAGTATGTCCTTGAAGGTATAGCAGACAAAGCGGGCCATGTCGCTGCCATCGACACCGAAGAGATTGGGAAGAGTTCCCTACTATTAGGGGCAGGTCGGGTGAAGACGACGGATACCATTGATCCTGCAGTAGGTCTGAAAATCTACAAGAAGGTTGGAGACGAGATTAAAGAAGGGGACCTCCTCTTTGAAGTGTTTGCCAACGATGAGAGCAAGGGAGATGAAGCGGTTGCCAAATCTTTAGCTGCCTATACGATTCAAGAGGAGAAGGTGGATGCACCTCATTCTCCAATCTATGCCCGAGTTACGAACGATGGCGTGGAGAGACTGGCTGAATAGTAGCCAGATGAGCCTTTTTGGATGGCTTATAGTAGAAGGAAAAGATAATGAGAAAAGAAAAGTTAACAGATAGCAAGTATGCAGACTTGGTTCAGGAAGCTATCCAAGCGGCAGACAAGGCCTACGTCCCTTATTCGGGCTTTCATGTAGGCGCTGCCCTGTTAGATGCTAACGGCAAGGTTTGGACCGGCTGCAATATCGAATCGGCTTCTTATACACCAACGAACTGTGCCGAGAGAACGGCCATGTTCAAGGCGGTCTCAGAGGGAGTCCAGAACTTTAAGGCTATCGCTGTCATCGGAAGAGACCACCAGCATGAGGAAATCACAGAGACGATGACTGCTCCTTGCGGCGTATGCCGGCAGGTCCTTGCCGAATTCTGCGATCAAGATTTTGAGATTGTCCTTGCCAATGCCAAGGGAGACCTGGAAATATATGAGCTAGGTGAAATCCTACCTCTTGCCTTCACCAAAAGCAATCTAGACGCTTCGCGCTAATCTGATACACAACAAAAAACATCAGCTTCTCACTGGAGAGGCTGATGTTTTTCTATGAGCTCATTTGCAATTTTTAATCCGTCTAGGGCGGAGGAGACGATGCCTCCTGCGTAGCCTGCGCCTTCACCGGCAGGGTACAAGCCTTTCATGGTCAATGATTCGAAGTTGTCGTCACGCAGAATGCGGATCGGGGAAGAAGACCTTGCTTCCACACCGGTTAAGATGGCATCATCCTGAGAGAATCCCGAGATTTTTCGCCCCCAGGTAAGCAGGCTTTCGCGTAGGGCGGTCGTCACGGAACTTGGATAGAGTTTACTCAAGTCAGTCAAGCGGTAGCCTGGCTTAATGGTTGGCTCAATTGCTCCTAATTTGGTCGAAGGTCTTCCTTCGAGAAAATCCTTGACTCGCTGAACCGGGGCATTATAGTTGCCACCGCCTAGACGAAATGCTTCCCGTTCGATTTCTGTTTGGTAATTCATTCCTGAAAACAAGTCTTCAGCTAATCCTTCAACCGGCAGGGTGGTTAGTACGGCTGAATTAGCATTAGTCCCGCCTCTATCGTGGTAGCTCATCCCATTGACACAGAGTCTGTCCTCTTCGGAGGATGCATTGACGACGTAGCCGCCGGGGCACATGCAGAAGGTGTAGACTCCTCGATTTTTACCGTCGGCCCCCATCTCTTTGGACTGGTGGGTTAAGCGGTAGGAAGCTCTGGGAAGTCGTTGATCATACGCATAGGGGCCATACTGAGCGTTCTCCACCATCTGTTGGGGATGTTCAATACGGAAGCCCATGGCAAAGGGTTTGTTTTCCATGGCGATGCCTAGGTTGCGAAGGTCCTGAAAAGTATCCCGCGCGGAGTGGCCGATAGATAGGATGACCTGACTAGTGTTGAAAGTCGTCTTGTCCGTGATCACCTTGGTAATTTGCCTTGATCCGACTGCCAAGTCTTCCCATTCGATGGTTTTTACTTGGTGGCCGAAGAGAAATTGGCCGCCCTTTTTTATGATATGGTCCTGCATATTGCTGACTACTTCCCGGAGAATATCGGTTCCGATGTGGGGATATTGCAGCCAGAGGATCTCTTCTGGAGCACCGAAGCGAACAAAGGTGGAAAGGATATGGTGGAGCCGAGGATCTTTTGACCGAGAGGTTAGCTTCCCGTCGGAAAAAGTACCGGCACCTCCTTCACCAAACTGCACGTTGGACTGAGGATCTAGCTTGCCGGTTGCCCAGAAGCGGTCTACATCAGCCTGTCTGGTGGTGACTTTTTGGCCTCTTTCCAGGACGATAGGGCGGTAGCCATAATCGGCCAAAAGGATGGCAGCGAAGAGACCACATGGACCGGATCCTACAATGATGGGTGGCTTCTCCAAGGGGTCAGTTCCGGGTCTAGGATGAAAAGTTGCCTCCTCCCATTCCACCACATCATTTTGCTCTTTCTTACTTACGCTTGGTCGTAAATCGGTATCGACTAAAACTTGATAGTTCTTCTGGATAGAACCCTTCCGCGCATCGATGGATTCCCGATATAAGCGGCTGGTAAAGGCGTCTTGGGGCAGGCGGAGCTTTTTGGCTAGGCTGGTTTTAATCTCATTTGGGCCATGGTCAAGACCCAACTTTACGTTTCGAACCAAATAGGTTTTCATGCTTCTTCGGTCTCATCTTCCAAGGAGGCTAGGGCGTCCTCAACCTGAACAGATAAGGCGCATTCGATTCTCTTGCGGAAGAGGTCGCAGCTGAAGGGAACAATACCGTGGATGCTGCCGGAGGCATGAAGGGCGTTAGCGGAACATCCGCCTGAACAGTAGAGTTTAGCCCAGCAGTCCTTACATTCAGGATGGGAGTAGACGTTGCACTCTTTAAAGTCTTTGATCAGGTTTTCTTCGACGATGCCATCGTAAACATTGCCTACCTTGTAATCCTCTTCGCCGACATATTGGTGGCAGGGGTAGAGGTCTCCCCAAGGTGTGATGGCCATATATTCGCAACCAGCGCCGCAACCGGAGATGCGTTTATGGATGCATGGCCCACCGTCTAAATCTAACATGTAATGGTAGAAGACGAAGGATTTGTCCTGTGGCGACAGGTCTTTCGATGTTCCGCCAAGTTTTTCGATGTCTCTGACTTTGCCGTTGCGGCGAATCATTTCCTTGGCCAAGATTTCGTATTGGTCTTCTAAGTCTTGGACATCGTCGGGTCCTAGCATGTATTCTTCTTCGGCATTGCCAATGACCGGCTCCATGGATAAGCGGTCGAAGCCCAAGTCAGCCATATGGAAGATATCCTCGGTGAAGTCCTTGTTGTTTTTGGTATAGGTGCCACGGATGTAGTATTCTTTGTCACCACGTTTATCGACAAAGTCCTGGAAGCGGGGGACTATTGTGTCGTAGCTTCCCTTGCCGTTGATCGTGTGTCGGAGGGCGTCATGAATTTCTTTCCTGCCATCTAAGGAAAGGACGACGTTATCCATGGTCTCGTTGAGGTAGTCGATGCTTTCATCATCCAAGAGCATACCGTTCGTGGTGAAGGTAAAGCGGAAGTTTTTGTCGTGCTTTTCGCCTTGCTCTTTGGCGTAGTCTACGGTTGCCTTGACCACGTCCATGTTAAGCATGGGCTCGCCACCGAAGAAGTCGATGTCCAGGTTATGATGGCTTCCTGAGTTTTCAATCAAAAAGTCGACGGAGGACTTAGCCACTTCCTCGCTCATGAGGGCTCTCTCGCCTTGGTACTTGCCTTGGCTGGCGAAACAGTAATCGCAGTCCAGGTTACAGGTGTGGGCAACGTTGAGGCAGAGGGCTTTGACGTTGGTTTTCCGGTCCCGTAAGTTGAGGGAGAGGTTTTCGTAGGTGTCGGTGGAGAAGAGGGTTCCCTCTTCAATCAGTTCGCTGATGCTCTTAAGGACGTCCTGAACTTCTTCCTTTGTTGCATCGGGAGACTTCTTCAGGAGGTTGTCTTCTAGTTCATCCCAGTGGCCCGGATTAGATAAATCAAAGCGAGGATTTTGCATCTGCTTGACCGCATCGAAGGCAAGGTCATCAAAGATATGAACGCCGCCGGAGTAGGTATCTACAACGATATTGCGGTCATTGAAACGGTAAGGGTGTATCATGGTTGCTCCATTACTAAGCCTTATGTAGTAGGCGTGCTTTAATAAATGATTTTGTGAAATTCTAAGGGCAAAAAGCAACCGCTCTCGTAGAGAGCGGAGTCAATTAGTTTGCTTTTTTTTGTTCGCAAGATTGGTTAGCAACGCCGCAAGATGTCTTGCATGCAGATTGGCAGGATGTTTGACATTCGCCACAGCCACCGTTCTTTACGGAATCCTTAAGGTTACGCGTGTTTAAGCTGATGATATGTTTCATATCAACCTCCTTCTTTGTATTCCTTTAAGATATGAATATTTTATATCGCAATGGTCGTCTCGTCAATTAAACCCTCGTGGGCCATATCCTTGACCACACGAATCTTCTCCGGCATCTGTTTGGATGAGCTGTTGACTCGAATTCCTTCATCCTCCAGCTGGCGGAAACGGCGGAGGACATCCTCATCGATGACTTCTCCCGGGGTCAGAAGGGGAATGCCCGGTGGATAAGCCCAAGCATACTCGCTGCAAATCAAACCCTTGGCGTCCTCGACGGCCATGAACTCATGGTCGCCTTCTAACGCATCCAAGACGGATATCTTCCGTCTCGGAATAGCAGGGAAGATAGCCGGATCCTTGCTTTCCACTCGGTCCAGCTTCTGGTCAAGATCAATCAAGGCCTCAGCTAGCCTATCAAAGCCAATCTGTTCGTCCCCGATGGTGGCCATCCCCATAGCATAATTTCCATAGGCCATCTCCACCTCAAGCCGGTAGTCCTCTCGAAGAATATTTTTCAGGTCCATACCTGTTATCGTCGTGTTCATCGTCGAGATGACAATCTTAGACGGGTCAAACTGGTAGAAGCTGGGGTGGTTTTCTATTCTGTCGTCTCCCATGCACAGGACCTGTAATTTTTCCAAGCCCTTCATCCGCTTTGAAAAGTCCTTCAAGCGGTCGTAAAGGATAATGTGCTCTTGTAGGCCATTCGCCTGGAGATAAAGAATACATTCATCGATGGAAGCCATCAGAAGGTGGGAAGGTGACGTGGTCTCAAACACCGCCAGATTGTGGCGCATCTTGTCTGCATCAACTCGGTCGGATAGGTGAACGATAGCAGTCGAGGTAAGGGAAGGCAGTGTCTTGTGGAGGCTCTCAATGACGATGTCGGCTCCACAAGCAAGGGCATGTTTAAAGAGTTGAGGGGCATAGCGGAAGTGGGCACCATGGGCCTGGTCGACCAAGAGGAGAGCACCAAATTCATGGCAGATTTCTGCGATTTCTTCAACATCGGAAACGACGCCTTCAAAGGTGGGCGACGTGATTGCCACTAGGCTTGCCTTGGGATTGTCTTCGAGAGCCTGGCGGATGGTTCTTGGATTGACCGATCCGAAGATACCAAAGTTTTCGTCCACGTCAGGAGAGATGAAAACGGGGTTCAAATCGCAGATCTCGATGGCATGATAGGATGATTTGTGGGCATTGCGACCGATAATGATGGTGTCCCGCCTTTTGGTTGCCGTCCGAATGCCGGCTAAAATTCCCCCCGAAGACCCATTGATCATATAAAAGGAAGCTGCAGCGCCAAAGGATTCGGCGACTTCTTCCTGGTGCTTCTTTATTGGACCGATAGGTTGGTGGAGGTTTTCCATGCCTTCGCTTTCGGTCATGTCTAAAGAGATATTCAAGCGGTCGCCAAATTTTTGGGTGTTACGTTTATGGCCCGGCATGTGGAAGGGATAGATATCGCTGGATGAATAGGAAAGAAGACCGTCATAAACCGATTGGAAGGTTTTGTCACTTTTCCACACTTCCGTGGGACGGTTTTCTGGTAGAATATAATTATTATCACGGGGTTTCATAAGCACCTCCTATAGGTAAACTCGCTTCCTATTATATCCACTACAGGGTGTAAGCTCAAACAGAAGAGGGAAAACCACATTTTTCCTTGATTTTATGCCGATTTGACTTGCTTAACCTAGGGAGTGGTGGTAGAATACTTTACAGATTGTTTACAAAATAGATTTTTAGTGACGGTTTCAAGTGATTGTACACATTCAAAAGCTTGAGTTAACGCCGTTTTGGAGGATAAATTTGTTCAAGAATAAAAAAGTTATGGCAGGAATGAAGCTCGCGCTGTTCGGCGGGGCGTTTTTAATTGGATCGGTAGTTGGTGCTCCTGTTGCCAAAGCTCAAGAAGTCCAACCTGCAGCTGACCTAAAAGTTACCGTCGCGCTACCAACCTTCGGCTTGGTGGAAACGGAAAAAGGCTTACACTTCTTTGATCCGGAGACGAACACCGTACTTCGGGACAGTTTCAAGGTTTTCCAAGGGGAAAGCTATTATTTCGATGAAGAGGGTAACGCGATAAGTGGCCTCTTTGAAGATGAAGAGAGTGAAGACCTCTACTATTTCGACGAGGAAAGCCACCAAGCTGTTAAAGAGGCTTGGGTGGAGGAAGAAAATAAATCCTACTATTTCGATCAAGACGGGAAAGCGGTGAGTGGCCTTTATAAGGACGAAGAGAAAGAAGCTTTGTACTACTTTGACTCAGTAACAAAGGAAGGGAAGAAAAACGGCCTTGTTACGGATCAAGGTAAAACTTACTACTTCGATGAAGATGGCGAGGCAATCAGCGGTCTATGGAAAAATCCAGAAGATGAGAGCCTTCATTACTTCAAACTGGACGACCACAGTCAGTTGGAAGAGTCCTGGAAGTCCATCGGTCAAGATACCTATTATTTCGATCAAACCGGCGCTGCGGTGACCGGTTTACAGACGACGATAACGGAAGGGGAAGTCTACTACCTCTTCGATGATTTCAAGCAAGCGAAGAATTACTGGTACTTCTCTTCCGATGAGGTTTATTACTTCAATGACCAAGGCAGAGCGGAGACTGGGTTACACTTGGATCCCATTTCACAAAAGTATTTCTACTTTGATGAAACAAGCCACAATGCATTGAGGAATACGGTTAAGGATATTGGACAAGATACCTACTTCTTCACTGGTGACGGCACAGCCTACACTGGTTTCTATTATGACCAAGGAAATAACGTCTACTACTACGATACGGCGACAGCGAAACTGTTGAAGAGCGAGTGGTTGGTTCAGGACAATGCAACCTACTACTTTGCAGCTGACGGAAAGGCTGTTAAGGGCTTCTTCGATGTTCCGGAGAAGGACGGCCGCTACTACTTCGATCCTGTTACAAGCCAGCAGGTGAGAGACACGGAAATCGAAGTTGGCGACTACATCTATCCTGTGGATAGTCAAGGTTTGGTTGGTCCCGGTCGGTTGACTGGGTATATATGGCCCACATCGACGAGGGACATCACCTCTTACTTTGGTGGCCGTTGGCATCCAGTTTATGGCAGCTACCGCTTCCATGACGGCATTGATCTTGCCGACGGGTACGGAAGCAGTATCTATGCGGTAAGCGACGGAACGGTTATCACCGCCGGCTACGATTATGGTTTAGGCAATCATGTTGTGATACGCCACGAAGATGGCAGTCAGACGACCTATGCCCATATGTCCGGCTTCAACACCTACGCAGGCGCTTATGTCGGTCAAGGCGATGTCATCGGCTACATGGGTTCCACGGGAACCAGCACGGGCACTCACCTTCATTTTGAAGTGTTAAGCTCGGGTGGCTACCTGGTTGATCCACTAAGCGTTTTGCCATAAGGTACACTAGGAAAACGGAAAATCCAAGTTTTTAAGTATTCATGAATATGGCCAAGAAAAGCACCCGCTGGGTGCTTTTTCCTTTGCCCGTGGTTACATAAGAATGGGTTATATGCTAAACTAAAGTCTGGGAAAAGCGCAGGAGGTAGAAGATGAGAATGACTAGGTTTTTAGAATCATTAAAAGCAAGACTTCGGGACCACAAGGTGGTCGAAGTAAGGGAGATGTTGGGCGTATTCCATGTTGCCGACGTCGCCGAGATTATGGAAGAATTGGACAATGAAGAGAGCCTTCTCCTTTTTCGCTACCTACCAAAAGACTTTTCCGCTGAGCTCTTCTCCTATATGACCCTTGAACAGCAAATGCAGCTGATTGATTCCTTCACTGACCGAGAGGTCACTACCCTGATTGAATCCATCGATACGGACGTTGCTGCGGACGTTCTTGATGAACTCCCCGCTAACTTCGTTCAGCGTTTGCTGGCCAAGACCAAGCCGGAGATTCGCAACAAGCTGAACCGCTTCCTCCAATATGAGGAGTTTTCAGCCGGTAGTGTAATGACCGACCTCTATGTTCGCTTGAAGAAAAGTATGCGGGTCGATGAGGCGATTGCGAAAATCAGAGCGGATAAGTTGGATTTGATTGTGTCCACCCTTTATGTGGTTTCGGAAACTCAGAAGTTAGAGGGTGTTATCTCCATTAGAGAGCTCTTGACCTCCGAGGATGATCAAATCCTTGAAGATATCATGACGACGAATATCATCTCAGTGAATACTGATTCGGACCAGGAAGAGGCGGTTCAAATCATTCGTAAGTACGACTTTCAAGCCCTCCCAGTTACCGACAGTGAGAACCGCTTGGTGGGTATCATTACCCACGACGACGCGATGGACATCGCAGATGAAGAGACGACAGAGGACTTTGAAAAGATGGCAGCGATTGCGCCTTCGGAAAGGACCTACTTCGCCACAGATCCGGTTCAGCATGCCAAGAACAGAATGCCTTGGCTAATCTTCTTACTTATCTCGGGGATGTTTAACGGCTGGGTCCTCAGCCAGTTTGAGGGGACTTTCACGAGGATGGCCATCCTCGTTACCTTCATTCCCATGTTGATGGGAACAGGCGGAAACGTAGGATCTCAGTCATCAACACTGGTCATCCGTGGTTTGTCTTTGGGGGACATCAAGATGGAAGACCTGCCTAGAGTGATTTGGCATGAGTTCCGCGTTGCAATCTTAGTCGGTTTAGGGCTGGCGATATTTGCTTTCTTAAAGATTACCCTCTTAGACCAAAGCGGTCTTTGGGTTGGCTTAACCGTTGGGATTTCAATTTTTACCTTAGTTAATCTGTCTGAAATAATAGGCGGCGTATTGCCGATTATCGCGAAAAAGCTGGGGTTGGACCCTGCTCTGATGGCTTCGCCCTTGATTTCAACCATCACGGATACGGCAAGTTTGGTCATTTACTTCTCCATTGCCAAACTGATCTTTGGCCTATAACTCAAACGGAAAAGGTCTATAGATAGGGAGAAAAACAAGCATAGAAAAAGGGTTTTGAATCTGCATTCAAAGCCCTTCATTACTTATTACTTTTGTGATTACTATAGTGAATCTTAGTTCTTACCTGTGATTAGCTTGACGTGCTCAACGTAAGCGTCGACGAAAGCTTGTAAGAATTCTCTGGTTCTTTCAACGACTTTACCGTCTTCGCCAATGCTGTTGGCCATGTCGGAAAGGTAAACTTCAGGTTGTTGCATTGGAAGCATGTCAGTGAAGACGAAAGTTTGTCTTAACATGTGGTTAGCGGCCATAGCACCTGTTGATCCCATTGTTGCAGAGGCAACTGCGACTGGCTTCTTCGTCCACTTATTCTCTCCGTATGGGCGAGAGCCTACGTCAACGGCATTCTTCAAAACACCTGGGATAGCACGGTTGTACTCTGGTGTGAAGAAGACGAAGCCGTCGTGCTCATCAAGCGCTCTACGGAAGTCTACATAAGATTGTGGAGGGTTACCGTTATCTAAGTCTTCGTTGTAATGGTCTAGTTCACCAATTTCAATAAAGTCTGCTTCGTATCCTTCAGGGAATAATTCCTTAACGGTCTCAGCAACCTTTCTGTTATAAGAATCTTTTCTTAAAGAACCTACGATTAATCCGATTTTTGTTGTCATAATTTCCTCCTAATTGAAAATTAAAATATTTGTTAGAATCAACTGACAAAAGTGTTTGTCTTGATTAACTAGTCTTATATATATCCAAGGTAAAAAGTTATAAACAAAAATACATCTATTTAGATATATTATTTTTGTATATTTCTCGAAAATAAGGTAGTCCCTAGATTATAGGGTATGTAAAAGAAGTCAATTAATGTTCATTTTCCGCAAAATCGATGCGGATTTGATAGAGTCGTTGAGGTGTATAGATGAAAAGTTTTAAAACCATAGTGCCATTCTTAAAAGCAAATAAAGGGAAGTATATTTTCGGTATCATCATGCTGATTATGGTCGATGCCGTTAACTTAATGATTCCCCAACTCTTTCGTATCTTTTCCGATTTGGTTGTCGGGGGCGATTTGACGAGAGATTCCCTAGTCCAATTAATCTTTTATTTTTCGGCGGCTGGTTTGTTTATGGCCTTCGGTCGTTTCGTTTGGCGGAACGCCTTGTTTGGCACCAGCAGACGGTTGGAGTACTGGCTTCGGGATAAGTTGATGAAGAAGTACTTAGAGATGGACTCCAATTATTTTAACCATCATAGGACCGGTGATTTGATGGCCCATGCCACCAACGATGTGCAAAACGTCCGCATGTCCATGGGTGGCGGCATCATGATGGTGACGGACTCCCTTTTCATGACGGTATTTACCGTCATTATGATGATTTGGACGGTAGGGGTGAAGAGTGCCTTTATTGCCCTCATTTCCTTACCGTTTCTGACGATGGCTGTCATTCTGATCTCTAAGCCAATTCGTAATCGGAATACCGAGGTGCAAAATAGTTTCTCCGATCTGACGACGGAAGTTCAGGAAAACCTATCTGGTATTCGGGTCATTAAGGCATTTGCCACCGAAAAGAACAGAGGGGAATCCTTCGCCGAAGCCAATGACGATTACAGAAGGAAAAACATTCGCCTAGCCCGTTTGGATGGCCTCTTTAATCCGCTGATCATGCTGATCTCCGGGGTCAGTTTCGTTGTCTTTATCTACTACGGGTCGATGGAAATTATTGCCCAGAGGATGACCCTCGGCGATTTCGTTGCCATCATCAACTACCTTTATATGATCGTGTGGCCACTGGTGGCCATGGGCATGGTAACCAACAATTTCCAACGGGGCATCTCCTCGATGAACCGCCTGAACGAAATCTTTGCTTCTAAGCCGGTTGTCCAAGAAGCGACCTATACCGAAAACCTTCCGCTTGCCCAAGGCAAGGTGGAATTCAAGAACGTTTCTTTCCGCTATGGTAAGGACGAACCTTGGGTTCTGGAGAATGTCAGTTTTGTCGTTGAACCCGGTGACAACTTGGCCATCCTAGGAAAGACAGGTATTGGAAAATCTACCATCATCCACCTATTGCTCCGCCGATATGACATTCAGGAGGGAGAGATTCTGCTGGATGATATCAATATTAAGACACTTAGCTTTGAAGATTTGTATAGGGCAATTGCCGTAGTACCTCAGGAAAACTTCCTCTTCTCCAGAAATATTAACAGGAACATTGCCTTCAGCAGTGAGAATGTGGATGAAGAAAAAGTCATCGAAGCAGCTAAATTTTCTCAAGTGGATTTGGATATCAAAGACATGCCTGAACAGTATGACACCATTGTTGGGGAGCGGGGAGTGACTTTATCCGGTGGTCAGAAGCAGAGGGTGGCTATAGCTAGGGCCTACTATAAAGATGCGCCGATTCTGGTTCTGGATGATTCCCTTTCCGCAGTCGACACCGAAACGGAAAGTCGGATTCTCGATAAGCTAGATGAGGTAAAGAAGACTGTCGTCATGGTCAGCCAGCGTATTTCCACGGTGCAACATGCGAAGCAGATTATCGTCCTCGAAGATGGCAAAGTCAGCCAGCGAGGCAATCACAGCGAATTGATGGCTACCGATGGTTTCTACAGCGACCTGTATCAGAGGCAGCTTTTGGAAGTTGAATTAGACCAAAAAGACAAAGCATTTAAAGAAGGATGGGAGGTGTAAGATGACAAAGAAAAAAGGAAATATACGACGCCTGTACGCCTATGCGATTCCCTACCTTCCTTGGTTCGGCTTAGCCTTCCTACTGATTTTAATTTCGACGATGACTTCTCTGATCCAGCCAGTGCTTGTTCAAAGGCTGATTGACGGAGAGATCACCAACCTAGCTGAAACGGGGATGACCGAAGCGGCAACCCAAGCCAGCATCAACGGAATTATCCAAACCGTATTGTTATATCTGGTCATGATCATCGTGACCTTCATTGCAACCTACTCTGCAACCTACACCTTGAACTGGGTAGGGCAGAAAATCTTGCGAGGAATTCGCCAAGACCTCTACACCCACATCCTTCACTTGCCCATGAAGTTTTTCGATGAGAATGCGATTGGATCCGTGGTCACCAGAGTCACGAACGATACCCAGACCTTGAATGAGATGTTCACGACGGTGTTGTCCAACATCTTTAACAACATCTTTTCACTGACCGGTATTATCGTCATCATGTACACTCTGGATGCGGGACTGGCGAATTTGGTCGTGGTTATGGCCCCCTTTATCGTCTTGATTTCAGTGGTCTTTAGAAGGGCCATCCGCAAAGTCTACGAAAAGCAAAGACGAGTCCTGTCGATTATCAATGCCAAACTGTCGGAGAACATTTCCGGTATGAGCATTATCCAGCAATTTCTTAAGCAAAAGGCAATCTACGAAGAGTTTAATGAAGAGAATACGAAATTCCTCAATATTGGACGTACAGAGGTTAGATACTTTTCCATTTACCGTCCCGCTATTGAAATCGTTCGAACAGTCGGCATCTGTTTGCTTATTTGGTTCGGTGGGCAAGGTTACCTTCAAGGTGTCCTGACGTTTGGTGTCCTCTACGCCTTCGTGGACTATATTCAACGCTTCTACCAACCGATTCTAAACTTAGCTGAGACTTTCAATGTCATCCAATCTGCGATGACATCCACGGACCGAATCTTCCGCCTGATGGATCAGGACGAAGAGGAGAATCCGGGAACAATTAGAATTCCCAAGGGTGGTTTGAAGGGGAGAATCGAATTCGACCATGTCTGGTTCACGTATGATGATCCGGATAGTGAAGACGTCGAGTGGATCCTCAAGGATGTCTCCTTTACCATCGAGGCTGGCCAATTTGTCGCTTTTGTAGGGGCAACAGGTGCCGGCAAGACGACAATTATGAGTTTGATCAGTCGTTTCTATAAAGTCACCAAGGGTCAAATCCGCATTGACGGCACAAATATCGAAGACTACGACATTCATGACCTTCGACGGGAAGTTGGCGTGGTCCAACAGGATGTCTTCATGTTCACCGGTGATATCATGGGCAATATTACCCTCAACCGCGAGGGTATCAGCGACCAGGATGCCATCGAAGCGGCTAAGAAAGTCAACGTCGACCGCTTTATCCAAAAGCTAAAAAACGGGTATCATCATGAAGTAACGGAAAGGGGTTCAACCTTGTCCGCCGGTCAGCGGCAGCTGATGTCTTTCGCACGCACGATATCGCCTGAGCCTAGCGTCCTCATTTTGGATGAGGCGACAGCTAATATCGATACGGAGACGGAAGAGCTGATTCAGGATGCCATCATCAAGATGACCAAGAACAGGACAACGCTAGCGGTAGCCCACCGAATTTCAACGGTAGCGGATGCGGACAATATCATCGTTATGCACCATGGCCGTTTGGCCGAGCAGGGGAGCCGGGATGAGCTGATTGCGCAGGATGGCCTGTTTAGAGTTCTTTATGATCTCCAGTATAAGAATCCGGCGGAAGGTGCTACAAACTAACCTATTCTTTACAATTTATCCATGATTTTGTGGTATAGTAAGCTTATTAAAAGTTATATGGTACTAAAGGAGAATGTTATGGCATACAATAATGATCCCAGAAACAACGATCACAGGGACCCAGGCAATTCGAACAACGGATATCCCTATGGCCAAGATGGTAATTATGACCACCGCCAACAAGATGGCGACCACTATTACCAACAGCGAAATTACTACGATGACAACTCCCCCTATAACAATGACCAGGGGTACAACAACCAAGGTAACGATTATCAACCTGGTAGCTACCAAAGTCAAAACGACTACTACCAGAATAACCAACAAAATCAATACAATGACCCTTATCAGGGAACGCCAATGGCTAACTACGACAACCAAGGCCAAAACCAGCAGTATGCGAATTACTACAGCAACAAGTACGGCAACAGAAGAGAAAATCTACAGGGCGACGGCACGTCTGTTATTGACCGTCCATTCATCAATACGGAAAGCTTCTCGCAATATCTATCCAGAGTCTTCCTCTTGATGTTCTTCGGTCTGGCAATCACAGCAATCGTAGCGGTAGCAATTCCCTACAACTATAACTTGCTCATGTGGACGCTGAACTTCTTTGCCGGACCCGGTATGATGATTACTTTGGTCGCCTATCTCGCGATTGCCATCTTCTTCGGCGTGGCCGTCAAGAAGATGAATCCCGCTTTAGCCTTGGGTCTCTTCATCCTCTATGCGGTGATGACCGGCTTCACCTTCTCCATTTTGACTTTGGTCTTTACGACTGATGCAATCTGGAAAGCCTTCCTGGCAGCGAGTGTGTTCTTTGGGGTTATGGCCCTCTATGGCGTAACGACCAAGCGCGACTTGACCCAAATGAGAACAATCTTAATGATTGGCTTAATCAGTTTGATTGTTGCGACCATCGTCAACATTTTCTTACGTAGCCCAGTGATGGACTATATCATTTCTTATGTCGGCGTCCTCGTATTTGCAGCTTACACCGCCTATGATGTCAACAAGTTGAAGTTGATCTACCAATCCCAGCCTCAGGAAAGAGTGCTTTCTGCGATGGCAGTTTACGGGGCTTTCCAACTTTACTTGGATTTCATCAACCTGTTCATTTACCTGCTACGCATCTTTGGTCGAACAGGCCGAGATTAAGTGCTAAACTTGTCCTATACAACTTGCCTCAACTACTGACGCAATAAAACTATATGGCATAGCGATATGCCATATAGTTTTTTCTTTATACCTTGGAAAGGGAGATGATATGGAGAAAGATCGAAAGAAGAAAAAACTCGAGCTGGTCACTTATGCTCTTCCGGAAAAAATACTGAACACCGCTTCCCATGCTTTGTCGGCTATCGTCATGATCTTCGCCTGGTACTTGCTCTTCCAAAACAGCGATACCTTCCCAAAGCAAGTGGCAAACACGATTTACTGCCTCTGCATCTTTGTCATGTTTTTCAATTCGGCTTTGTACCACGGTGTACCGTCATCCAAGTTTTCCTACGTGATGAGGGCAATCGACCACTCATCCATCTTCTTGGCCATAGCCGGAAGCTACACCCCAATCCTCTTGTACGGCATTAACAATAGCTACAGCTACATAGGCCTTGCCTTCATTTGGTTTGCCGCCATTGTGGGCATCATCTTGAAGATAATCGCCTTTTCCACGGGCTATGTACAAAAGTCCGAAAAACCTGCTCTGATCATGTACCTTATCATGGGCTGGGTTTCTGTCTTTTTCATCCCTAGTATGGTTTCGTCCCTGACATGGCCTGTTATGGGTTTAATCTTGCTCGGCGGGCTCTTCTACACGGTGGGCGTCTACTTCTATAAGCAACACAAGATCAAGATGAATCACTTCATCTGGCACCTCTTTATCATAGGTGGCGCTTTTTCCCACTATTTCGCCATATACCTGATGTCATCAAATTGATGCCTATTGCACTATTTATTTGAAGGTTTCGGCCTGAAAGAATATAATAAAATGAACGCTAAAAGGGAAATCATCGGGGCTTACGAGATGACCAACCTAGTACTAAACTTATTCTAGAGATAATACAACAACGTTGCTAACCTCGTCGGTTTACAACATGACAGGAGAATATATGCAAACTCGAAGAAAAAGAAATACCTTCATCTCGTCGGGAATATTAATTAGCCTGAGTCTGATTACATTGGCTTTAGTCATGTATATTGGCTACATTATGTTCGCTAATAAGCTCTTACCGGTCAGCTTCCGCATTGTCATCGTGGGCTTGCTGGGGGTGCTTAGTCTACTCTTGCTCCTCATGGGCTTGTCAGACCTGAACAATATTCAAAAGATGTTGGGCGTGTTTTTGAACACCATCCTACTCTTGGTGGTCATGCTAGCAATCCTGTATATCAATACAGGCATGAGCACCCTGCACAGTATCCAACACGACAGTTTAGCTGCTAGCGGGGATGAGGAGGTGGCCGAAGCGATCGATGTCGAAGTTGACCACGAAGGTTTCATCGTTTATATCGCCGGCCACGATAACTACGGCAACTTGGAAGATGAGGGGAGAACGGACGTCAACATTCTGGTTGCGGTCAACCCTCAGACAAGGCAGATCGTCATGGTCAGTGTGCCAAGAGACTCCTACCTTCGTATCCCCGGAAAAGGAGCCAACCAATACGATAAGTTAACCCACGCCGGTAACTATGGCATCCGAACTTCTATTCGCACTTTAGAGAACGCTTTAGATATTGACGTTAATTATTTCGTTCAGATGAACTTTTCTTCCTTCATGGAAATTATTGATGCCGTCGACGGCGTAGAAGTCGACAATCCTGATGCCTTTCTTTCATCTCAAAGCAACAACTATTACGACTCAGGTATAATCACATTAGACAGCGCAGGAGCCTTGGATTTCGTTCGGGAACGGTATAACCTTCCTGAGGGTGACTTTAGTCGCCAAAGGAATCAAGGCTTAGTTATTGAAGCCGTATTTAAAAAAGTGGTTTCCACGGACCTGCTTTTCAACTTTCAGGGGGTCATGGAAGCTGTTTCCGACTCCGTTGCCACCAATATGCCGGTTGGCACGATTATGGACTTTGTCAACTATCAAATGTCAACAAACGCAGACTGGGATTTTCAAACGTTACGGGTGAGCGGCGAGGACGCTATGGGTCTTCCGTCTTACGCAATGCCAGACTACGAATTATATATGTTTGTTCCGGATGAAGACAATATGGACCACATCCACGAAGTTCTTACCGGGATTCTTGACGGAACCTACCTAATCAGTGAAAATGAAGAAAATGATATCGAGTCTCACCTAAACGAGTCTTCAGAAGACGAAGAGCCTGACGATAATGATGAACAGACCGATTTATATAACGAAGATGAACCCGTCTACGATGAATATGATGAAGAACCTGTCTACGATGACGGATACTAAGAAGATGGCGAGTAAAGGCGAAGAAGTAAAAATTTAATGCCTCAGGGTAAGACCAGGGAGGGTAATGTGGTTCAATTATTTTCTGTAACCTCTGATGTTCATGAACTTGAAGTCAGAAGAATCTATGACAACGGCAAGTATCTCTCTTTTTATCGCGCCTATATTTCTACGGAAAATGTGAAGCTTTCTGAAGAAATTATGGAAGCCAGTCTTGTGATGGCGGCTAAACACGCAGAAGAAACGTTGAAGATGGACAGCTTCCAGCTAAAGGCTTTTATTGTTGTTCTTACCGAGTACCAATTGGAGCGCTTCGAGCGCCAAAGCAGAAAAGACGGTCAAAAGGGGTTCACCATCAAGCCTTTTACCGTTAGTCAAGCTTTGGGCAGCAACGAAGAACAAAATGAGCTAGGCATCCGCATGCAGAGGCTTTCTTTACGCGACCTTGCTATCGTCTCCTTACATACGATTCACAACATGAAGTTTGATGAAATTGCCGAACTTTTCCAAACGAAAATCAAATTGATTATTAAGCGCTACCGACGGACTAATCGCAGCTTGAACACGGACTCGGAATCCATCGAGGATCGGTTGGAATCAAGCGATAAGATGCAGCCTATCACGTCGCGTCTAGTTTTTGCACTCATGCAACAAAAAATAAAACAACTAGACCGGGCGACAGCAAATAACAATCAAAATCTTTCGGCGGAAGCTGAGGCAAGAGTTCAGGAAAAAATGAAAAACACATCCCGTGGCTTTTCTCTTGCGAAGATTCCAAGAGAGGCCATTTTTGCTTTAATAGCCCTCGTTCTTGTCCTATTGATTATACTTATCAGCCAGATTTTTGCATCGCCTGGATTGAAGGAAGGGGAGGAGTCCTCGGATTCCGTAACCGTTAGTGAGTCACTCGAGGAAAGTACGATAGAGACATCTGAAGAGGAAGTCTCCGAAACCGTCCAAACCTTTACGAAGACAACGGCGGTGCCGAGCAATCTCTATGCCTCTTATGCCAAGACGACCGTCTTTATCGATCCGGATACGCAAATTCTCTATGATTTGACCGAAGGGGAAAGTCCCGAAGTTGTCTACGATTTGGCCGAGGTGGCGGAAACCCATTGGGGCATCCAGCACGTGGGCAAAATTGAAGATACGATTTATTTAGCCTTTATCGACGGCACCGGCGGGATCATCTCGGGAGATCCCTATGAACTGGAAGAAACCAGATATTGGCAAAGCTATTGGTTTGAGAACCAGTCACCCTTAAAACAAGAACTCAAAGCGGGTATTGTCATCGACGAAATCCAATACCAGTTTGATGATAGCGATGAAGAAAACGACAATTAGGAGGAAGTTATGGCAGAACATTTAAGTGCATTGGAAAGCGTCCAGAAGTACATCAAAGAGGCATGTGACTCACTAGGTTACAGCGATGATGTCTATCAAAAGCTGGCGACAATTAAACTGTTTACGGAAGTAAACTTTAGTGTTCAAATGGACGATGGCTCAAAGCGCGTCTTCACCGGCTACCGGTCTCTCCACAACAATGCCTTAGGCCCCGGCAAGGGCGGCGTCCGCTTCCATCCAACCGTAACAGCCGATGAAGTGAAAGCCTTATCGATTTGGATGAGTTTAAAATGTGCCCTGACCGACCTTCCTTATGGCGGTGGCAAAGGTGGCGTTATTTGTGAACCCAAGGATTTATCTCCTGCGGAATTGGAGCGCCTTAGTCGCGCTTACGTCAGAGCAACAGCCCATGTCCTAGGCGAATTCATCGATATTCCTGCTCCCGACGTTAATACCAACGGACAAGTGATGAGCTGGATGACCGATGAATACCAGATGGTTACGGGCGAGTCGACGATGGGTACCTTTACGGGCAAGCCAGTCAACTTCGGGGGTTCCCTCGGTAGGGAAGATGCCACAGGGTTAGGCGTTGCCATGATCGTCGACCGGTGGGCAAAATATGCTGACATTCATACATCTGATTTGACCTGTGCAGTACAAGGTTTTGGTAATGTAGGCCACTATTCCATGAAGCACTTAGAAGCTAGGGGGGCTAAGGTTTTAGCGGTAGCCCACCACTCAAAACGCTACGATGGAGACGAGTATGCCATTTACAATGAGAATGGCCTTTCTCACGAATCTCTACATGACTGGTACTACACTCAGGACCATCGGGACTTCCTTGATTATCCAGACGGGGAGATCATCAGCATCGATGAATTTTGGAAGCTGAACGTAGACGCTTTGATTCCAGCTGCTTTAGAAGAGTCTGTCAATGAACATACCGCCGAGCTAATTAAAGCAAAAATCATTGTCGAAGCAGCCAATGGAGCAGCCAGCGTAGAGGGAGAAGAAGTCCTCAATTCAAAGGGCATCATCCTGATTCCGGATATCTTAGCCAATGGGGGAGGCGTCATTGTTTCCTTCTATGAGTGGATGCAAAACCAGAACTTTGATTACCTCAGTGCTGATGAAGTCCACGACCGCTTGGAAAAGAAAATCAATAACTCCTATGATACGATTCACCACCTCCAAGAGCAATATGGATGTACAATTCGGGAGGCCGCCTATTTGGCTCCGGTTAAGCGGATTACCCAAGTCATGAAGCTTAGGGGCGAAATTTAGACAAAGAAAAAACCTTCGGAAATCACCGAAGGTTTTTTAAATGCGTGTATATTATCTCTTATCAAGAACCAACGTTTCATTAAATCCGGAGTCGGCTGGATTATCCGTTTGAATAATAGTCAGCTTGTCTCCATTTAACTCCATATCATAGTGGGCACTTTGGCCATCACCAAGGTCTGTAACCAGCTGATTATCCTCAACAGTCCATTTCGTCTGCATTTGGTCGTAGTTAGCATTAATCGTATCTAGCATTTGTTTTTGCATATCTTCCGTTATACCTTCAGGTAGTTCACCCTCAGCATCAGCCATAGCAAACTTCATCGAGCCATCAGAATTGAAATGCAACTGAACTTCTGCTCCTGCAGCATCTAACTGGGTTTGCATTGTTTGATCAAAACCTGCGGAATCAGATTCTGTGACGTTCACTGACCACTTCGTGCCACTCAATGTATCTTCAGTTATGCCTGAACTGCCGGAACATGCACTTAAGGTAAGAACCGCAACAAGTAGAAAAGCTATTAGATTTCTTTTTTTCATCTTTCACTCCTTTTGTTTCTAGTTATTTAATGTTTCATGTATACCCAGCATGTTCCTTATAGGTTCAATTTTTCGATATTTTTAATCTTTTTTATTACGGAAAGACTTGGGATATTGATCAAGCGCCTTATCCAGTATCTCAACCGCCCTAATTAGAACGTCTTCAGACACACAATAAGAAATCCGAATTTCGTTTCTTCCTGCCCCTTCGGTAGCGTAGAAAGCCTCGGCAGGAGAGGGTAGGATAGTTTCACCATTATCTTCGAAATCATTCAGTAACCAGATGACAAAGTCTTCGGCATTCTCCATGGGCAAAGAGACCAAGGTGTAAAAGGCTCCTTCGGGTATGGAGAACTGAACATCTTTAATCTCTTCGAGGGCAGCTTGCAGTTTCCTTCGACGATGGTCATACTTGACCGCAACATCATCAAAGTAGCTTTGATCAAGCTCATGGAGGGAGCTGACGGCAAACTGTTCCAAGGTTGGGGCAGAAAGTCTCATCTGGCATAACTTCAATATCGATGCTGCAATATCCTTATTCTTAGTCGCTAGCGTTCCGATTCGAGATCCACAAGCAGCATACTTCTTCGAAGCACTGTCCAGGAGGATGACCTGTTGATCCATGTCCGCATAGGAAGCGAAGGAAACAAAGGGACGGTCCGTGTAGTTGAATTCCCGATAGACTTCATCGGCGATGATGACTAAACTGTGGTCCTTAGCTACTTTAACTAAGCGGTCCATCTCGTCTTTTGTGTAAACCCTGCCTGTTGGATTGCCAGGGTTAGCCAATAGAATTGCTTTGCTCTTGTCTGTGATGATGGATTCCAGTTCCTCTAAGCTAGGAATCTGGTAGTTGTTATCAATACTCGTTTTAACCACTTGAATATCCAAGCCGTAAAGGTCAGTGACCAGCTTGTAGTTGGTGTAGAAGGGCTCGGCTAGGACAACGGCGTCACCTACATCGCAGAGGGTGAGTAGGGAGAACATGATCCCCTCCATGGCCCCCACTGTGACGAAGATTTCATCGGGACTGAAATGTAAATCTTTCTTCTCGTAGTAGTCGACTTGAGCGTCAATCATCTCGGTGATGCCCTTGGAATTGGCATAGGGGAGGTGCTTTTTTGGATACTTGCCCATCGCCTCAAAATATAAGTCGGGTGCATCGATATCCGGTTGGCCAATGTTCAATGACAAGATTTTGGTTCCTCTTGCTTCAGCTGCTGCCGCATAAGGATTGAACTTTCTGTTAGGCGATACGGCCAATTTTTGAATTCTTTCGGATAACATGATGGGTTTACCTCTATTCTTTAGATTCTAACTCGGTTAGTAAAGCATCTTGAATAATAAAGCGTGGGCGATTCTTCGTCTCAATATAGGTCTTTCCAATGTACTCACCGATCACTCCGATGGAGAGGAGGATGAGTCCGCCAATTGCCCAAATGGATACGATTATAGAAGCCCAGCCTGCTGTGGTGTTGCCACTAAAGTACTGAACGAACGTGTACACTAACATGATTAAACTGACGACAAAAACGATTAGTCCCAAGCGGGTGATCCACTTGATGGGCGTCGAGGACAGGGATGAGATTCCTTCAAAGGCAAAGGCTAGCATCTTTTTTAGGGGATACTTGCTTTCTCCTGCGACCCGCTCGCTCCGCTCATATTCTACGGTGGATGATTCATAACCGATCATAGGGACGATGCCCCTTAGGAAGAGGTTACTTTCCCCAAATTCGGCGAGACCTTCTAAAGCACGCTTGGACATCAGTCGGTAGTCCGCATGGTTGTAGACAATCTTTGCCCCCATTTTTGCGAGGAGCTTATAGTAGCCTTCAGCCGTAAAGCGTTTAAACCAAGTGTCGGTTTCCCGCTTGCTCCTCACGCCATATACCACATCTGCCCCTTGCCGGTAGGCTTCTACCATCTGATCGATGGCATTTATGTCGTCTTGCAGGTCAGCGTCCATGGAGATGGCGCAATCGCAGAAGTCCTTGGCCGTCAGCAAGCCGGCCAACAGCGCATTTTGGTGGCCACGATTTCTGGATAGATTGATTCCGTTGTAGAGGGGGTCTTCGTTATGTATATCGACAATTAAGAGCCATGTCTTATCCTTCGATCCGTCATTGACCAGGAGAACTCGACTGTTTTCGTCGATGCTTCCTTCACGGATCAGGGTTTTCATTTTTTCTGTTACCGCTGGTATTGTTATTGGTAGAGCTTCCTCTTCGTTGTAGCAAGGAATAACAAGCCAGAGCCTTGGTTTTTCTTTAAGCATTATCGCTCCTTCTGGTTGGTTTAATTACTTGCAAAATAGTATATCACCTATTATACACACTATTTTACCGAAGAGCTTTAATATTTCAATTAGTTGGAACTTAATTAAAGCACAATGTATATTGGTTAACTTTATGGTGTATTGATAGTGAATAACACTATAAGGGAGGTAGAACTATGGTTAGGCCATTGAGAAAGTGGTTCTTGCTAATCGCCTTTGCTGTGCTTCTTACGGCGTGTTCCACAGGGGACGACCCTTCATCTGAGGGGGAATCACAAGTTTCTTCGGAAACCGTGGAGGAGAGCGTCAGCGAGGAAGGCGAAGAGGCTAGCGAAGTAGTCGAATCGGAAGAGACGGAAAGCAGTGATACGGCTGAAGGAAGTGAAGAGGTAGGTGAAGAGGTAAGCGAAGAAGAGAGTCAAGAGACAAGCAGTGAAGAAGCGATAGAAGATGGTACATATGAGGGGACTGGAAACGGGTTTTATGGCCCAATAACGGCCAAGGTAACTGTTGTTGATGGAAGAATTGACATTGTTGAATTTCCGGACTTCCCTGACTCTCAGGGGATTGGCACTACCGTAGTTAACTTTTATTCCGTTGACTTGGTGAAATTTCAGAGTATGGCCCTCGATCAGGTGACGGGTGCTACAGTCTCCTATTACGGTGCGAAAACTGCGCTGGAAGAGGCATTGACTAGCGCTGGTTTTGACATTGAAGACTTGGAGAGCAATCCCAATAATGAACCAACGACGCCAAAGAATTTGGAGACAGATGTTTTGGTCATCGGGTCTGGTGCTGCCGGTTTGTCCGCAGCGATTGAAGCTGCCGAAGCGGGCAATGATGTTATCGTTATTGAGAAGTTAACGGTTTATGGTGGATCTACGATCACATCAAGTGGTATGGTCGTTGTGGGTGGGTCCAAGCTCCAAGAAGAAGCCGGTATCGAAGATTCTGTTGAAAAGCTGAAAGAGTATTGGCTAGGTCGAGGCGACCAGATGGTTAACGAAGAAAAGATTGCTTTTGTCGCAGACAACGCCAATGACATGCTGGACTGGCTGATGGATTCAGGTATCAACTATAGCGCTGAAGGTATTCTTTATTCAGGAACGGCAGATGTCCCAAGAGCCCACATCCCGCCAACCTTCGGTCTTGAATTTATTGACCGCCTCTATCTCCGGGCAGAGGCAGCCGGAGCTCAATTCCATAACAATACGCGGGCAACAGAACTCTTGACTGTAGAAATTGGCGGTAAGCTGACCGTCGTCGGAGCCCTGGCCGATAATAAAGGACAAGAGGTGGAAATCAAGGCTAAGGCAGTCATCATCGCGACTGGCGGATTTGACCACAATGAGGATCTGAAAGCGGAATACACACCTTCTGCAGTAGATGCATGGCCCGTATCTGCTCCCGGCAACACAGGAGATGGTCTGATGATGGCCATGGACATCGGCGCCGACACCGTCTTCCAAAAGGGAGTAATCGGATGGAAGGTGGTCAATCCGCAGTATGGCCACACCTCTCTAGTGGGCAAACCACTCTATGGTCTACCAAATCTGGTTGTGAATGAAGCCGGTGACCGCTTTATCAATGAAGCACTGGATTATCCTTTTATCTATGAAGGTATGGAAGTCGACGGTGGCAAGCTTTTCTACTTCATCTTTGACTCCGATGTCAGCGATACCGTTCAGGTGGAAGCGACAACTAATACTTTAGAGGCGCTAGAGGCTGCGGTGGAAGCAGGGGTCGCCTTCAAAGCAGATACCTTAGAAGAGCTCCAAGAGGTGAGCGGGTTACGACATTTGGTCCATTCTGTGGAAACTTACAACGAGTATGCAGTGAATGGCAACGATGAATATGGACGCGCAGCTGATACCATGAAGGAAATTAAAGTTGGTCCCTTCTACGCCATCCAATCTCAACAAGCTACCCTTGGCACTTTCGGTGGAATAAAAACACAAATCAATGGCGAAGTCCTCGATGAATCCGGTGAAGCCATCCCTGGCCTCTATGCCGCAGGCGAGGTTGCCAACGGCGACTTCTTTGGTTACTACTATCCAGCCTCCGGGTCATCGATCACCATGTCCGTTGTCTTTGGTCGTGAAGCAGGCAAGGCGGCCTCGACTTTTGTGAAGGGTGAGTAACGCTCCAAAATATCTAATAGAATAATATGAGTTCTCCCCTCTAACTTTCTTAGGAATCTGCTAGAGGGGAGACTTTTTACTTGTACTTTGTGTTATACTAAGGTCCCGATTATAGACTTGACAACTTTTCATGGAACACATATAATTTCGATATTGACTAAAAATTGCGTCAATTTCACTATTCGTCATCGGCTTCGCCTCGACTCATAGGAAATTGTTGCATGAGACCTACCTCAACTCAGCTTCGCACGGAGTGCTCGCTTCGTTGGGTTAGGGCTTCAAGTGGTAGACCAATGGTCGCTACAACGTTTCGAAATGTATTGATTTTTATGATT
>CAYMYX010000022.1:23780-27768 GCA_964394795.1 uncultured Peptoniphilaceae bacterium | reverse complement strand
CCTAGAACGCTTTAAAGAAGCCTATCCTGATTTGCAAATCCTTGAAGTTTCCGGTGCGACTACTGAAGGAACGAATGAATTGAAGTATGCGTTGTGGTCCTACTTGAAAAATCAGGAGAAGACCTACGAAAGCCTTGACGAAGAAATTGTTGATGTCAACGACTTCTTTAAAATTGATCCAAGCATTACCGTTTACCGCGAAGGGCACACCATCCATGTCACAGGAGAACCGATTGATGCCTTGGCGAAAAAATTAATTATTGATGATGAGGACTCCATCACCTTCTTCGAACGAACATTGGAAGAAATGGGTGTTATGGACCGCGTCCGCGAACTGAATCCAGACGAAGATGATACCGTCAACGTAGCCGGCTTCGAATTTGACTGGCTCTAAAGGGGAAGTAATGTTAAAAGATAAAAAGCTACAAGAAATCATCGTTCCAATCCTCTTTTTAGTTGCCTTTATCGTCTTCACCTATGTTCTGTTCAACTACAATCTGTTGGTTAGCGAGCAAAGATATTTAATCCTAGTAGTAATAGCTTTTGTAGGCCTATTGTCGGTTTGGGGCTTGCAGAAAACCAAGGGATGGGCACAGATAACCATAAATGTTTTCCTCTTCTTGGCGTCAGTCGTTCTACTTTTAGGCAGCTACTATATTTACACGACATTCGATACACTAGATAGAATATCAACCATAGAGGAAGAAAATGTTATTGAGGACCAACCAATATCTTCGGTACCGGAGCTATCCATTGATGAGAGCGACCAAAGTGAGTTAGCCGAAAAGGAACCAGCAACCGAAGAAGATATCGACAAAGCGTTGGAAGACCTAGCCGGCAAATCAACCGTAAGCGGAACCCGAGCGGATGAGGTAGAGGATGGCGAATCCTTCAATGTCCTTATTTCAGGGATTGACCAATACGGCTCCTTAAACCAAGTTTCACGCTCGGATGTCAACATTATCATGACGGTTAATCCGACAACGAGAAACATCCTCTTAACTACCATCCCCAGAGACTCCTATGTCGCAATAGGTGGGGGAGGCAACTGGGGTTATGACAAGCTAACTCATTCAGGGATCTACGGCATAGGCTCAACTGTTGCTACTTTGGAGAACTTGTTCGATATAAATATCCACTATTATATGAGGGTCAACTTCAGCTCTTTAATTGATATGGTCGACGTGCTAGGAGGCATCGAGGTTTATTCTCCTGTAGCATTTAATTCCGGCCCCTATTCATTCCATGAAGGCATGAACTCGATGGATGGGAAGAAGGCATTAGCTTTCGCTCGGGAGCGGTATTCTTTAAGCCAAGGTGACCTCAGTCGAGGTAGGAATCAAGAGCGGATTATCGAGGGGATGATTCAAAAAGCTATCTCCCCAGCGATTCTTATTAATTATCCCAATGTGATGGCCGTCGTCATGGACTCCGTTCAAACAAACATGCCAAGAGCTAAAATCACTGAGCTGATTAACATGCAACTAGCCGAAGGAGGCAGTTGGCAGACTAGCTCTACGGAAGTAAGCGGAACAGGTACGTATGGCCTGCCTTCTTACGCTATGCCGGGTTGGAACCTCTATATGTATCAACTTAATGACGGGAGCGTCGAAGATGTGCGGACAAAAATAATGAGGATGATGAACGAGTAGAAAAAACATTTACCCCGAACATGAGGAGTAGTAAAATAGTCACGTTGAAGGAAGAATAGAAACGAGGGCAATGATGAGATTAATTGGTACTAGTACTAAAGGAATTCGGGCACCCATTATTCGTGAGGGAGACGATCTTGTCGATTTTGTCGTCAACGCGATCTTGGAGGCTCGACAAGAGGAGGGTTTTACTCTCCATGACAAGGATGTAGTTTGCTTAACCGAAGCGATTGTAGCGAGGTCTCAAGGCAATTATGCCAGTGTAGATGATATCGCAGAAGATATCCGCAGGAAGTATCCCGATGGGGAAGTTGGCCTCTATAATCCGATTTTAAGCCGAAACCGCTTTGCCATAAACTTACGTGGTATCGCCAGAGGTGCAAAGAAAATCATCCTCCAATTAACTTATCCCAATGATGAAGTCGGAAACGCGCTCATCAGCATCGATCAACTCGATGAATCAGGGGTGAACCCTTGGTCAGATGTCCTGACGGAAGACGACTTTAAAAATCATTTTGGCTCTTTAGCCCATCCATTCACCGGAGTCGACTATATCAGCTACTATAAAGAAATAATTCAAGAAGAAGGCTGTGAAGCAGAAATCATCTTTGCTAATCAAGCTACAGAAATTCTTAACTATACCAAGCACGTCTTGACCTGTGATGTTCACACTAGGGCAAGAACGAAACGGATTTTAAAAGAAGCTGGAGCGAAAACTATCTATAACCTTGAAGATATCTTGTCGGCCTCTGTCAACGGTAGCGGTTATAACGAGGAGTACGGCCTGCTAGGATCAAATAAAGCAACGGAAGAGAGAGTTAAGCTATTTCCTAGAAATTGCCAATCCTATGTGGAGCAAATCGCAGAGAAGCTCCTTATTGAAACAGGTAAGCATATTGAAGTCATGGTTTATGGTGACGGTGCGTTTAAAGATCCGGTCGGTAAAATCTGGGAGTTGGCAGATCCTGTTGTATCTCCAGGCTACACGGATGGCCTTTCCGGTTTGCCAAATGAAGTCAAACTAAAGTATTTAGCAGATAACGACTTCGCTGACTTGTCGGGCGCAGAACTGGATGATGCGGTGAAAAAAGTTATCCAAAAGAAAGAAGGAGACCTCAAAGGCAATAAGGTTTCAACGGGAACAACGCCTCGTCGATTAACCGATCTCATCGGATCTTTAGCCGACCTAACCTCAGGTTCCGGAGATAAGGGAACGCCTATAGTCCTTGTACAAGGCTACTTTGACAATTGGACTTCCTCAGATGTATAAAAGCATCTAAATAGGGTTGTCATGAACGATTAAAATCGTTTCATGGCAACCCTATCTTACTTTGTTGTTTGTTAAGAACACATGAGTAGGAGAGCATCCCTACGGTGCACATATAGTTTTGTGTATATCGCTATCGATTAAGGGAAACTTAACACACTATTTCCCGCTTCATTGTTAGAATCAGATAGTATTGTAAACTGACTTACATAGTCGTACTGAAAGAGCTGTTCCTCATCACCTGGATTGATAATTGTGGTTAAAATCAGCGGTTCAAGAGCGTCTATATCACTTGGGTTTGTACCGAGCATAATAGTTTCTTCACTTTTCATCCCAGGTTTAATTTGTTCATAAACCATCAGGTTGGCATATTCATTGGTGTTCTTATTTTTGTAACGAACAACAATTCTATCGATCGTTTCGGAGCTATTGTTCGTGATTGATCCCCGTAAAAGACTCGAATATTCTATTTGGGTAAACTCCACATCGATGTCATCGATTGAAATCAAGGGTTCACTATAAGATTCTGCGTCGATATCCTCTTGAATAGCAGCATGGTATTCATCTCGTTGATCTGCCTCGAAAGTATTGAGCTTTTCTTCTTCTATCGCCGATGGAAGTTTTTCATGGACGGTATACTCTAGCTCTACATCATTTTTTGCTTCCTCGTCTTGGGGTGATGCAGTAATATCTTGATACGTATAACCATCTAGAACTTTGTACATTAACATGTTGACTTTTATGTTTTCAAAATCGGTGTTTAAATGAGCACTATTGTTTAGGATGGCTGAAGTTTCCCCTGGAGAGATTGTACCAGGAACAGATAGAGTGCCATTTACGCCGTCAATTTCGAACATCATATGGAAATCTTTAATAGGATAGTCAGTGGTATTCGTTAACTTCGTTTCCATGTAAATCGTATTGTTCTCATCCGGCGGCTCGAGTGTGTGTACTAACTTCAGGTCTTCATAGACTACTTTTGGTTTAGGTGTTGAGCTTTGACAAGCCGCTAATAACACGAGGAAAGTCAACACTAAGAATAATTTTCTCTTCATAGCTTCTCCTTATG
>CAYMYX010000022.1:3353-23680 GCA_964394795.1 uncultured Peptoniphilaceae bacterium | reverse complement strand
AAGGATATTAATCATAAAAAAATAATTAAGGGTTGCTACAACTTATTTCAGTATGAGCAACCCTTAATTGTTCAAAGAGCTTTTTCAGAATACGCTAGATAGTTCGCTTTAAGGGTATGAAAATCCAGGTGTTGTTGAGAAGTCAGGAACAGAGAATTCTGGTATCTCATAAGAGAAGTTCGGTACTTCTATACCATCGACGCCATCTAGTCCGGTATCCTCACTTAGATTTCTATTGATAACAGACGTGTGCTGGCTCGTGTAGTCATAACTATACGACTGTGTTAAATTCTCCGCGTTGATATCGACATTGATTGTCTTTGCTTGAAGATTATTATAATCTGCTAATGTGGTATTAAATATCATAGTTTCCGAACTTGTAGATCCTGGTGTTAATTCCTCATAAACGAAAAGATGCAAGTATTGGTTAGAATTCGTGCTTAAATAGTATACTGATATATAATTAATCGTATGTGCACTATTGTTGGTAATAGATCCATACAGCATATCCATTGTTTCATTTTGAGTTATATTTACTACTATATCATTAGGCGTAATTAGTGGCTCGTAATAGATACCAAGATCTTTTTCTTCTTGAATACCAGCCTCATAAGCGTTGCGTTGATCTTGTCCGAGTTCAGTTAACTTTTCCTCAGAAATTGATGCTGGTAGAGATTCATAAGCCACATATTCTAATCCTATCCCAGTAGTATTTCCGGCATCTTCGGGCGAATAAATAACACTTTGCTCTGTGAAGCCATCGATAACATCATATAAGACGTTTTCTAAAACTAAATTATTCAAGTCGGTATCTTCTTCACCGTAATTTCTGTTGACACCAGATGTTTCGCCAGGGTTTAGGGTTCCTGGAACGGATATAATCAAATAGCTAGTATCGAGACTGTAGCTGATGGTTAAGTCTTTTAAGGGATATTGGCTATTGTTTTTTACCTGTGACAGGATATCAATTGCCCCATATTCGTCAGGTCCTTGTAGCGTATGTGTTATTTCAAGTTGATCAAATTTCACTTTTGCTTCTTGGTAAATATCCTGGTAGTTAAAACTATACGATTCCGATTCTGAACTAACAGGTGGTTCCTCTGAAGATACAATTTCAGAAGACTCAGGTTGTGATACCGAGCTAATGGCCGAACTTTCTTGCGTCGTCGATGATGTTAAGACCTCTGAAGTCTCTTCACTGATTGCAACCTCTTGGCTACTTGAAGTGGGCGAGGATGGCTCATCACTCTCACCGACAAGCGATGCAATGGGGTTTTGACACGCGGTTAAGACTAGTAAAAACGCAACTAGTAATGCTATTCTCTTTTTCATAATTACTCCTTGGATGAATTATTGAGCCTCTTACAGTGACAGAATCGCTGACCCTTGCCAAAGGTTCTTGAAAAGGAAAAAGATGATAATCATAAAAAACAGGGCAAGGGAGATAGCCACAGCAAAAAGGACCTGCCTCCCGACTTTGGGTTCTCGTTCATCGGATTGTCCAACTTCTTCATTTACTAAATTGCTTCGGGGTTCATCCTCAAAATGATTGGGAGAAGGTTCTCCATTAGGCGAAAACTCAGTTCTGTGTTGATCATTCTTATAATCGTTGATGTAGGTTCCATTCTTTGTATCATTTTGAGGTGGAATAAAAGTATCCTGACTATTCATTATGACCGCCTTTCTTCCACATCATTATACCCAAAGGGTACGCTAATGCGTCAAATTGATTAGGAGAATATTAATCAACACAGGAGGAAGGGGGCCATGGTAAAGTTGATCCATTTATGCTATAATATACTTAACTTGGGGATGAAACTGGTTTCGACAGGGATGTGGAGGTCAGAGAAGCGAGCCGTCAGGCAGATGACGTTAAACAGGCAACTAAATTTAAACGCTAACGATAATAATCAATTAGCTTACGCAGCCTAACAAGGCCTGCTGACCCTCGGAGTGGACCCGTAACGCTCTGACTGGTCCCAAATTATGTCGGGAAACTTCTTACGGTAAGCTTTGCCCGTAGGTTGGATCTATGAAGCTACCAGTTGACTTAGCTTTGTTCTTTTACATGGTCGACTGGGAATCCAATTTAAAAGAACTACGCTCGTAGAAACTCTTTCTGAAGTGTTTTTGGACGAGGGTTCGACCCCCTCCATCTCCATTTAATCGTACTAACGACAAGCTCGTTGGTACGATTTTTTACGTTTTCAACAGATATTAATTTATTCGCAGTCCCATCCTGTTATAATAAAATCTAGGCCATATCATTTATTAAAGCACATTTATTTTTCGGTTTTTATAGGAGGAAATATGATTCAAGTTAATGGAATTAGCAAGCGCTTCGGTGATAAAGTCGCCGTAGACAACGTGTCGATGAACTTAGCGCCGGGATCCATTGTAGGCTTTGTCGGCCCCAACGGAGCGGGTAAGTCAACTAGTCTCAAAATTATGACCGGCATTTTAGCACCGGATTCAGGTTCGGTTGCCATCAATGGTTACGATATCCAACATGATTCTCTAGCTGCAAAGCAGGAGTTTGCTTATATTTCCGACGATCCGGATAAGTTTTTAGCACTGAAGGGAACAGAGTATGTCCAATTTATCTGCGACATCTATGGCGTTCCTGAGGAAGAGAGAGCTCCTCGATTAGCCCGTCTTTTGGATGAATTCGAGATGGGGGATGATGTAGCTAGCCGCATTGAAACCTACTCCCATGGAATGCGTCAGAAAATCCATATCATTGCATCCTTGATGCATGAACCAAAAATCTGGATTATGGATGAGCCGATGACCGGTCTGGATCCACAATCGTCATATTTGCTGAAGCAAAAGATGATGCAACATGCCGCTGAGGGGAATACCGTTTTGTTTTCAACCCACGTATTGGAAGTGGCAGAGAAGCTTTGTGATGAAATCAATATTATTAACAAAGGGCGTTTGATTTATACGGGTACCTTAGAGGCTCTAAAGCATCAATACCCTGAAAAAACCCTTGAAGAAATCTTCCTGACGGCCACAGAAAGCCGCTATCTGAATGCAGACCTCGAGGGAAACGAGGCAACCTATGAAAAGTAATTTGATGCCTCTGGTTCGGACTCAAGTCAAATTAGGTCTGAGCCAAGACATGTTTGGCACAGCGAAGAAAAAGAAGGCAAACACTTCAAAACTTGGAAGCAAGTTCACTAAGGTGCTCTTTATGGTGTTTTTAGTGGCAGTCATTGGCGTGCCTTATGGTTATATGGCCTATGAAATGATGCAAGCCGCAACCACACCTGAGGCCCAAGCTCAGCTGGTACAAAACTTGTATCTTATTGGTCTAGCTTTTTGCTTTATCGGCTCGATGACGACAGTACCCACCACCCATTTCTTTTCGAACAATTCGGAAAGTTATATGGCCATGCCCGTGAAAGAAAACGAAGTCTCTATCGCTATGGTTATCGGGTCCAGTATACAGGTTTATGTGATGGCGCTCATGATGATGTCCGGTATGGTTGTAGGATATTTGATTGCGAATTTTTCTGTACAGGCTTTGTTTGGATGGATAATCGCTTTGCTATTCATGCCTATCGTGCCAATTGTATTGGTTAGCATTATCTTCATTTTGCTGATTCGCTTCATCCCTGCACTTCATTCGAAGTATCGGTTGCAACGATTCACAACTGTGTTTACGATGGTAGCGACCTTAGCTTTAGTTCTATTCTTGAATAATTCTGCGAGTGGTATGATGGAAAGCTCAATGCCCGGCTTCAATACCCCGATTCCTGCTGGAGCGAGTTTCTCCTGGTATCTGCCGATGGCTGGAGCAGGAGAACTGGTGGCTTTGTCTTTCGTCAAAGGTCTTTTGTTCCAAGTGATTTCTTTAGTGGTCGCGTTCGCCTTGCTAGCGTTAATTACCAGATCAGGTTATTTTGCTATCATTCAAACTGTCCAGGGATCTGGCGGTAAGAAACTATCTATGGAACAGAAATTGGAAGCACAAGGTTCGGTGTCAAAGACATCGTCGGTCTTCAAAGCACTCTTCCGTAGGGAGTTGAAGACAATTTGGTCAACACCCGCCTATATGATGAATGGCCCGTTAGCAAACCTAATTGTACCTATCATTATGGTCTTCTCCTTAATATTTGGATTCATAAATCAAGCTGGTGGTATCGATGGATTATTCGAGATGGTAAAAACGCTTCAAGATTTTCTGCCAGTCTTGGTGGGTGGAGTTGCAAACCAGATTATGTATGGTGCGTTAATCGGTTTTGGTACCGGCTTTTCTTTTGGGGCCATGAATTCTTTATCTGCTACAGCATTCTCTAGAGATGCTAAACACTTAGATACGTTGTTAAGTCTACCTATTCGGGCGAGAGATATCATTATAGCGAAGCTAGCACCTGGGATTGTATTCTCCTTCATTGGCAGCTTGTTAATGTTAATTCCTTTAATAATCGTTAGTTATAAATTGCCAATTCTCTTTGCCAGCATTGTAATTACTCATTTGCTTGGAACCTTCCTCATTAATGAGCTTGGTTTACTATTAGATTTCAAGTCGCCTAAATTAAACTGGGATGACGAGTTAAGGGCGATAAAAGGGAACTCTAACGCAGCCATCGTTATCTTTTTGAGCTTCGCGCTAGTAGGTTTTAGTGTCGCTGCCTTCTTTGTGCTTCCATTCACCTTTGTGGAAACCGCGTGGCTCGTTATTAGCGTAATTATGTTGGTTTTGGTCTTGCTCACATTGTATTTATTCGCCAAGGCGGAAAAGCTGTGGCATGGGTTAAGTGTAAAGTTGTAAATCTTGGAAAATAGCCATTCAGAAAGCACGCAAAAGCGTGCTTTTTGCTTGTTTATTTCAACCATGTGAAACTCATTTTGTCTTGATTTGATTAGTCTTAAGCTAAGATGGTAATAAGTAGTTATGACGTTATTAAGGAGAGATCATACAAATGAAGCGTAAATTTTCATTCCTCGCCCTATTTTCCTTTCTTATTATTTCTTTATTGGCATGTGAAACTATCGGTTTACCTGTTGAGACTAGCCAAGAGGAAGAAGGCAGAGATTTATCCGCAATTATTGCTGTAGAAAAACAATCAAATAATCAATCATCGTCGCAAGCATTTGCTGATGAGGAAGATGCGCCTTCAGTTATAGAAGGCGAAGATTACTATGATAAGGATGCTGTAGCTGAGTATATTCACGTCTATGGAGAGCTTCCACCAAATTACATTACGAAGGAGGAAGCGGACGACATGGGTTGGTCTGTTGAAGATAATGATGGCTATGTCATCGGTGGCAATCGATTTGGAAATCGGGAGGGACTGTTACCAGAGGAAGATGGTCGCCAGTATTTTGAAGCAGACTTGATTGATGGGTATACATCACATCGAGGACCACAACGGTTGGTGTACTCAAATGATGGCCTGATATTTTTTTCGGATGACCACTATTCATCGTTTACTCAACTCTATTAGAAAGGGGGGCAGATGAGGTATTATATTCTTTTTGGTGAGTGCTTTACTTCTCGAGAGAACACGTATGCATATTTGCAGCGCGTGTTCGGCTTCCCCGATACTTTTGGAAACAACCTAGATGCCTTATGGGATTCGTTAACTGACCTCAAGGGTAGTGAGATTCAAATCGTTAATGCTCGAAATATCATTGAAGAGATGGGTGATTACGGTATGAAGATTTTGAATGTTTTTGGGGACTTAGCCCAAGAAGGTTATTGCAATGTAACCATCAATTGGTAATCAAATGCGGTATACAGCTGCTCGGCCGAGTAGCTGTTTTTTTATGGTCAAAATTGACAAGAAAAAAAGCAGCCATAAGGCTGCTTAAATACTGCTTATTTAGTCGAAAGGACACTGTTGTGGACCTGAAGCTTCTTCAGATTCTACTTCTTCACCCTCGAGACAATTCTCTTTTAGATATTGGATGATGTCGTCAGATTCGTACATTGGCTCATCATCGATGAAAAGGCAAGGAACTTGGTTCTTACCACCGTGCTCTACAAGGTAGTCCTTGTTTGCAGGTTCGGTAATGATGTCCTTCATTTCGATGTCAATATTGTTTGCTTTCATGAAGCCCATGACCTTCTGGCAGAATGGACAGGAATCTTTTTTGTAAAGTACTAATTTAGTCATTGTTACCTCCTAATAAGTTGAAATCTGTGTAATTTAATTGCCTTAACTTAATTACCCCTGATAAGTCAACTTTAACAAAACGCATGTTCACATTTAGATTGCCTTAAGTCAAATAGAAGTCCTTTTGGGTATACTTCTAGCAATAAAGGAGGGATGCGATGATTAGAAATGAATCAACAAAGGACTTTAAGTCCCCTTACGAGGATCAAAAGCGTGAGGACATGGGAGAAGAGTTGGCTAGTCTCCAAAGGGAGTGTGAAGCCAACAATGTACCGGTAATTATTATGGTAGACGGATGGGAATCATCCGGTAAAGGTTTTGTCATCAACGATTTAGTGAGGGAGTTGGATGCCAAAGGTGCTGACGTCTCTGTCTTTAATCGATATGACGAAATTGATGACTACTTCTACACCTACCAATTCTGGCGGAACTTGCCGGCAAAAGGCAACATTGCTGTATTCGACCGGTCGATGTACTACGATGCGTTTAACCGACTCAATGGGGATAGTGCCGGTCAAGCGCAGAAGATTAAAGAGATAAAAAACTTGGAAAAGTTGCTATATGATGACCATACGATTTTGATCAAGTTCTTCCTTCATCAAAGTCAGGATGAACAAAAGGTAGCCATAGAGCAGATGAAAAGCGATCCCTATCGAGAGTTTCTAGCCGATGAATTCGATTATGAGCAAAACAAGAATTATGATTTATACTTGAATCATATCAATGAAATTATGAAAGAGACTGACTTTCCTTTTGCTCCATGGATTGTCGTCCCTTCAGCAAACCGAAAGATGGCCTCCAAACATGTATTGGGCACTTCGATCGAGATAATCCGTAATGGCTTAAGTGCTATCGATAAGAAGCGCAAACAAGAGCAGAAGTTTGTCCACCGAGTTGGGGCGTTGAAAAGCGACTTGGAAAGCTTGGATTTGAGTCCCGAACTATCGAAAGATGATTACAAAGAAGTCATCGACGAGTTGCAGGAAAGGGCAGGGGACCTAGCTTACTCTCTATACTATCGCAACATTCCTGTGGTTATCGTCTTCGAAGGAACTGATGCCGCAGGCAAGGGAGGAGCAATTCGTCGCCTCCTCCATCATATCGATGCCAGAATCTATGACATCAACCCCACTTCCGGTCCTTCTGAAATTGAAAAAGACCACCACTATTTATGGCGCTTCTACAACAACTTCCCGAGGGATGGGAATATGGCCATCTTTGATCGGAGTTGGTATGGTCGAGTGATGGTGGAAAGGGTAGAAGGCTTCGCTAATGAATATGAATGGTCGCGAGCTTATGAAGAAATCCGCAACATGGAAAATGAACTGTTAGAGAACAATGTGATTCTTTTGAAGTTCCTACTGATAACGTCCAAGGAAGAACAGAGCGAACGGTTCAAGGATAGAGAAGAAGAGAAGCCATATAAGATCAATGATGAGGATTGGCGGAATAGAGAAAAATGGGACGACTATATGGTCGCTATGAATGAAATGCTCGATGAAACCTCGACAGATTCTGCACCGTGGCACGTGGTTTCAGGTGAAGACAAGCGCTACGCTAGGGTAGAAGTATTAAAGACATTTATCAAGGCAGTGGAAAATCACTTAGAAAATCTTGATGGTGCGAAGATCGTAGAATAACTACAAAATTAAAAAGGCTGTTGCTCAACTGAGCGACAGCCTTTGGTATTTATTCATCTTGGACTTGTTCAAATTTGAGTTGGAGATTTGATCGTTCTTCTCCCGGATCAGTGGTGTTTTCCGGTGAATCGAGATAAAGAATTCCATCCGAAATATTGCCCTTTAAATTGAAAGAATCTCGTTCAATGACAAGTTCACCTGTGGTCTCATCGTAGGTGAAGATATAGGGCGTCTTTTCGGAGGGCAAACCATCGGTTAATGTGTAATACCTTACCATGCGGTCATGGGAGAAATCTAATCCGAAGGTTGTGAACGCATTTATCCGGTCCATAGGTATTTCTTCACCCTCACTGACGACAGCCGTTGCAATCCATTCACCAACCAGCTCTTTCTTGGCAAAGACAACTTGCGTTGCAGGTTCTCCTGACTCTTCGCCACTTCCGGTAAAGACAGCGCAACCACTTACAAGAAAGAGGAGACTGAATAAAATCAACATTATTCTTTTCATTTGTTTACTCTCTTTCCGCTAATTCTTGCTCGTACTCATCAATTAGACCTTGAGCAACATCGCCATCGACCGGCATAAAGTAAATAACACCATCAATTTTGTTGTCATCTTCCAAACCTCTGCCCAAAAGGAAGATTACTGATCGATTGCCTTCCACAAGATATTCACGAGCTTTATCATAAGCGGTACGGATTGCTTGGGGACGATCAATAACTTCTGTCCAAGGGCAATTATAGGCTTCAATATAGGAGGCAATCTGCCTATTGATATCTTCGACCTTTTCACCATCAGGATTATCGCTGGTAAGGACAACGAAATCAGCGTGGCGTCCTGCAGCTTCACCTAGGCCTTGTCTGCGATTAACCGCTTTAGAACCTACCGAACCAGTAACGACGATTTGTTTGTGGTCAGGCATTGCCTTTTTAACTTGCTTAAAGAGGGCATCTGCCGACAAGAAGTTGTGGGCAAAATCGACCATGAAAGTAATCTGCTTATCTTCGCTGGTATAGAAGTGCATGCGGCCAGGTGCATCAATCTTAGCAAGGCCTTCTTGGATTGTAGCGGCATCGATTCCCAATTGGTCGGCCAAGGTGATGGCCATAGTCAAGTTCTCTACATTGAAATCGCCAATAAGGTTGGTCGAAAAAGCGTGTTCAACCTGATTTGGGTAGGTTACTGTAAACTTGGTTCCTTCGCGACTAGATACTATTGAAGAAGCGACGTAATCCGCTTCCTTTCCTAAAGAGAACGTAGTTACGGAAACACGGTCAGTTGCGTAAGCTAGCAGTTCGTCTAAATAATCCGAATCCAGATTGACTATGCCATGCTGAGCACGGTCAAATAAGCGAAGTTTTGAGTGGAAGTAGTCTTCAAAGCTAGGATGTTCAACGGCAGAAACGTGGTCTTCGGAAATATTAAGGAAAGCAGCATAGGTAAAATTCACACCATCTATGCGGTGGTATTTTAAGGCTTGAGAAGATGCCTCCATAATGACGGTCTCAACTCCATTATTCACACATGCCTCTAAGATACCAAAAAGCTCAAGGGGTTCTGGCGTCGTCATCCCTGTGACGATTTCTTCCTTCCCGTCGTGGTTGATAATAGAGGAGATGATACCAACCGGGGCAGATCCCTTCTTCTCCGCATCAGCCTTCAAAATTTGATATAGGGCGACGGAGGTCGTGGATTTCCCTTTAGTTCCCGTGATGCCAATAAACTTCAAATTGTCTTGAGGGAAATTGTGGAAGCGACGAGCAAAGTAGGGGATAGCTGCCCTGACATCATCGACGATAATTCCAGGGATATCAACGTCCATATCTCTGTCAGCAAGATATGCCTTCGCTCCGAGGTTAATTGCATCCAATAAAAACTCCCGTTTGAAGTGGTTGCCCTTACAGAGAAAAAGTGTATTGTCAGTTACCTTTCTCGAATCGTAAGCAACTTGGTCAACAGTAAAGTTGTTGCTCTTGCCGACCAGTTGATAAGGAATGTCGGCTTCATCTAAATCCTTGATATAGTCGCTTAATTGGTACTTATTAGTTGTCATGATTTTTCCAATCTTTCGCGTTTATTTTTTTACTTTTCAGACCACCTAGGTTTCTCTTGATAGTCTCTGGTGGGCTCGGTTTGTCCGGTCCAAGTTTCTTTCGTCGGCAGCATTGTTCGATCCACGATCAAGTCCATCACGGTCTTGTTTCTTTCCAGGAGGATGGCCACCGGAATACCGATAACCCCAACGATGATGAACTGGGAAAGCATGATTTGTCCCGTCACCAAGAGGTAGATATCCGAGGTGATCTCTCCGAGGAAGAGCGCTTGACCGCTATAGAGGAAAGCGAAAAACGCGGGCCACACACTCGCCACCAACTTGGTCTTCGATCTTGCCATAAGCAGGGTAGCTAAAAGTGTGCCTGTCGTCCCTACTACCATATCAATAATACCATAGGGGCTGGTAATGTTGGCGATGAAACATCCGACCGATAAACCGATGATGTTTTTAGGATCCCAAAAAGCCAGCCAGGTCATAAGCTCAGAGTAACGGAATTGTACCGGCCCATAGCTCAGTCCGAATCCAGACATTGTGATTACCGCGTACAAAGCTGCAATGATAGCTTGTCTTGAGATCGTTCTTGCATTCATTTTAAATTTCATAGAAACCTCCTAATTTTTGGAGTGTTTCGGCATCAAAAAAAAAGGCGTCCAAAAGGACACCGGTCCTTGATTTTTTAAGTGGGTGCCAAGAAACACTGTTCTTGTATTGTATAGAAAAGTTGATTTTCTGGCAACTTTATCTTTTAAAGAGGCATCATCGCAAAACGAAAATTATCATTCATGGTAAAATAAGACCATGATGATTTGGAGGGAAAGATGAAGTATGCAATTGGTATAGACGTCGGTGGGACGACGGTGAAGTACGGCCTATTTCAAGAGAATGGCAAGTGTATTGATCGTCGTGCCCACCCAACAGCAGCGGATGCTGGTTATGAGAATTTGATTGATGATTTGGCGGTTGAAATCCCCAACCTGTATAAAGCCTATCAGCTAAACCCGAATCAGATTATTGGTATCGGTATTGGTTTACCAGGACCTATCGTTAACGAATCGACAATTAGTGTAGGTGTCAACATTGCCCTTGGCAGAGAGCTGAATGTGGCAAAAGCACTGACCAAAAAAATCAACCTGCCCGTTGTCGTAGCTAATGACGCCAACGTTGCCGCTCTTGGTGAGCAGTGGCAAGGGGCTGGGTCCAAATATGATTCCTTAGTGATGTTTACGCTAGGAACTGGTGTCGGCGGAGGCATCATTATCAATGGCAAAATTCTGTCCGGTACGAACGGGTCGGCAGGGGAGTTGGGTCATATGCCCATTCTGGAATTGCCCATCGAACGTACCTGTGGTTGCGGAAGTAAGTCATGTCTTGAGCTGATCAGTTCGGCGACAGGCATTAAGGCTCAAGTGAAGGAGCTCCTAGAAGCGACCGATGAACCTTCAACCTTACGTCACTATAACGGCCACTATGATGCAAGGGCCGTCTTCTCGGCAGCAAGAAACGGAGATGAACTTTCGATGAGAATCGTCGAAAACACCTCCTACTATCTTGGTAAAGCTTGTGCCTTGATTGCTGCTGCTGTTGATCCGGAGCTATTTGTCATTGGCGGTGGTGTTTCCAATGCCGGTGATCTGTTATTGGAACCGACAAGAGCCCATTACCGGAAGCTGGTCTTTTCACCTATGCGCGATACACCCATTATTAAAGCCCAATTGGGCAACAATGCAGGAATTTATGGAGCAGCTAAGCTTGCCCTAGACCGGAACAAGGCTAAGAAAAAAGAAAAGAAGTAAGGAGGGGAAATGCTCAGGATATATCCATCCCGCTATCCAGACCAAGCCAGCCAGGCGTTGTATCAAGAATTGAAGAAGTCATACCTTAATGGGAGGCGGTGCTATCTTGTGGTGCCCTCCCAATATACCGTGGAAGCGGAGCAAGAACTGTTTGCTTTCCTCGAAACGGATGTGTTGATGCAAGTTCAAGTGAAGAGCTTTCAATCACTGACGCGAGAAATCCTACAGGAAGGGCGAGGATACAGACGACCAGTCGTTGATGAGACAGGTCGGGCAATGCTCCTCCGCCTAATCCTAGAAGACAAGAGCAAGGAATGGGAGGCTTTCCCGCCATCCACCAGACGAGAAGGATTGGTTCAACGCTTAGCAAAGGAATTAAGAGAGTACAAGGAATATGGTATCAGCGATAAGACCTTACAGGGGATTGCTGACGACCTAAGCGGGTCCAGTGAGAGTCAGACTAAGTTTTCTGAACTTGCCGAAATTGTGCAAATCTATGAGGACCGCCTTCAAGGTCGATTTATCGATGGGGATGATCAGATGAGGATGGCCTTCGACCAAGTAGAAGACCTCAACCTTTTTGACAACGTCGATTTCTTTTTCAACAATTTTAACTCCATGTCTCTGCTGGAACTCGATGCTTTGCAAGCTCTGTTGGATATTCAGAGGGACTTACATATGGCCCTCACTTTGGATGAGCGTGTAGCCCTGCAACTTATGGATAACAATATCTTCTCGCCTGAGCAGGAGCGGGCTTTTTTTGATGCGCAAATACCAGACTTCGATGCATTTTCTCTCTCAGTAACTTTCTTTAAAAAACTCCAAAAATTGAATGGAGCAGACTTGAAGATTATGGCCACCTCCGATGCTCCTGGCAAGCCTGATTCAGTCTTTGGCCATGGAGCTTCATCCATATTTTCTTTTCATCCTAAAAAAATAGACGCTAAGAACAAGATAAGAATTTACGAATATCGGAATACAGAAGCGGAAATTGATGGCTTGATCGTCGATATCAAGAAGAAAATCCAAAAGGAAAAGCTGCGCTTTAAAGACATTAAAATTATTTTGGTCAATCATGAAGAGTACTCGTCTTACATTCAGCAAAAGTTTCCTTTAGAAGGCTTGCCTTTCTTCATGGATGAGCGTAGAACCATCTACTACCATCCCTTTATTCGCTTCATCCTTGCCCTCCTCGAAATTGGCAAGCGAAATTATCGCCGAGATGATGTACTCAATTTATTAAAAACAGGTTTCTGTGGCGTAGATGACGAAGCGGTTCATATTTATCAGAACTTTGTTGAGCGGAGAAAGATTGAAGGTTGGAAATTTGAGTCTACCCGGTCTTTTACCGTTCCTGAAGACTATATTGCTAACAATCCAAGGGAAGAGAGTTTCCTTCGAGAAGAATACAAGGTATCCGCGGAAGTTAATGAAAGGATGCTGGAGATAACGAGAGACCTCGTCGGCATCGCTAAATCAAAAGGGACAATTCTGGATTTTGCCAAAAGACTCTATGCCCAAGTCAGCAAAGATGTCGTCCAAGTTGCTATCAATAATTTCGAGTCGAGCCTTGAAGAAGCAAATGACTTAGAGCAGCTTGAGGAACACCGCCAAATTTGGGATGCTATGATGGCCATGCTCGATCAATTAGTCGCCATCGGAGGCGATGAGGAAGTTGAGTATTCGACCTTCGTTCAATTGGTAGAGGAGGGCGTAGCCTCCATCCAACTAGGTGTTATCCCACCATATCAAGACCAAATCATGGTCAGCGGACTACTTAGGTCTAGAACACAGACGAGAAAGGTCGTTTATTTCGTCGGCATGGGTGACATCTATATCCCCCAAAACCAAAAATCGGCAACGATACTGACCCAGGAAGAAAAGAATTTGCTCAAAGAAAAGGGCTACTTCCTCCCATCGATGAAAGATTTTGCCCAAGAGGAAGAGAAATTGGCAACCTTTAAAGCCTTTATGCAGATAGGTGGCGACGCGACCATCAGCTATGCGATTCAAAACGTAGCGAACGAACCCATACGTCTGAGCTTTTGGATGAAGCAGTTGCTCGCTGGATTTACTCAATTACAGGTTACAATTGTTGATGAGTTCCAACTCAAGGATCAATTGTATTCCAAGACACTTTTATCTAGGACCATCCCTCGTATTTTGCAAACTCCCCATGATAATCATCGAGGCAAAGCGGAAGACATTTTGAACGCAATGAAGGAGAGTAATAGCGCGTTAGGCATTGCTAGGGCAATTGAGACAGGTAGGTCCTACCACAACAAGAGGCCGGCTTTATCACCAACCTTAGTTGCAGACCTATATGGTAAGAATCCCGCCATCAGCGCTTCTCAAATCGAGAGTTTTGCCGTCTGTCCATATCGCTACTTCTTAGACTACGGCGTCAAACTCAAGGAAATCAGAACCATTGATATCGATGCCAGAGATTTAGGAAACGTCAGCCACAATTCTATCGACCGTTGGACGGAATTAGCAGCTGAAAATCTTGATCACTTTCGCCAATTGTCTCTAGACGAATCCAAAGATATCCTTCTTCATGCCTTTGATGAGAAACAAAAAGAGATTCTAGATGGAGAAAAAAGAGAGGAACCAAGGAACCGATTTATTCTTTCCCTTATGTCAAAGACTTTAGAGGAGGCCAATGATAGCCTCTACCTTCAAGTTCAAGAAAGTGATGTGGGTACCATCCTCCACGAAGAAAGCTTTGGACGAAAAGGCAAGCTCCCGGGCATAGAACTCGACCTAGGAAATCGGAAGATATACATCGAAGGAAGGATTGATCGGGTGGATATTGCCCGTGATAGTGATAATCGCTACTACCTACAAGTAGTTGACTACAAATCTAGCGACATGGAGATTGACCTTACCCGTCTTTTGGGCGGCCTTCAACTTCAGCTCACTATCTACATGAAGGCCGCTCTAGGAGCTAGCAAAGGGCAGGCCCTTGTTCCTGTGGGTTGCTTCTACTTGCCGATAACGCCCAACGGTGAAATCGATGAAGAGAAATTGGAACAAGTGGAGAAAGCGTTAGCGGAAAACGGGCTCTTCCAGGGCATCTATCGAGAAAATCAGGGGGCCATGCAGCTCTTTGACCACACTCTGAAACCAAGCTATGCTGACCAAAAGGAGACTGGAGCGCCAATCTCCATTCTCTACCGTTACAAGGGGTCTAAGAGAGATTACGAAGGAAAAGATAATGTACTCAACGATATGGAATTCAATCAACTAATTGATGAGTCCTTACGCATGGCTAAAGAAATGATGAAGAGAAGAGAAGCGGGCGATGTCTCGGTTTCACCATACCGCTACCAAAAAGGGCGTTCAGCACGGACAGGTTGCGAGTACTGTTCTTATCAATCGGTTTGTCGGTTTGAGAAGGATTTTGAATTCAACCAGTATCGTATGATTGAGACAACCAATTGGAAAACATGGAGGGAGGGAAATAATGAAGAAGGAACATGATAACACACCAGAGCAACAAGCCGTTCTTGACATTGAAAACGAAAATATCATTGTTTCTGCCCAAGCCGGAGCAGGGAAGACTAGAGTCCTTGTTCAACGGATACTCCAATACATTTTGAAAGAAAAAGTTAGTTTAGAGAACATGCTGATCGTAACCTTCACGAAGAAGGCTGCCAATGAAATGAAAGACCGGATTCGAAAAATGCTTATGGAAGCTCTTGATAAAGAAGGGGCGGATGCCGTATGGATTTACACACAATTGAACAATGTTGCTTCCGCCAATATACAGACCATGCATGCTTTCTGCTTAGAAGTCTTGCAAGAGCACTTCGACCTTCTAGGTCGAGATCCAAGCTTTCGCATCTTGAATGAAAAGACCTTAGGTCAACTTCAAGAACAGGCAATGAATGAAGTTCTCGATAAAATCTACCAAACAGAAGAACAAGACATTGCTGAGTTCGCCGAAGTCTACGGTTTCACGAAACGAAAAAGTGATGAACCGCTTCGCGAGTTAATAAGTCGACTTTACTCCATAGCAAATAATCAAACTTTTCCTGAGGAATGGTTAGACCAAGAGATTGCTCGAATGGGCAGTGACCAATATAGCGAGGAGACCTATAACATCTGGTACAACGAATTCATCGTAAGTGAACTAGTCAACCTCGCTTATAGTATGCAATCCTACGGCCAACACATGGATGACTTCGCTATCGTCGATAAGGTTAAAGATGTAATCGAAGCCGACCTTGTTTATCTAACCACCCTATTTTACCATCCTTATATTCCCTTTCATCCGGATGGCGTCAGACCTTCAGATTTTGAAGATAAGGGAAATAAACTAAAGGAAAAGTGGGAATTACTACCGGATACGATTAAGTTTGATCGCTTTCCTACCATAAGAAAGGATACGTTGGATCACTTTGAGCTCGCTTTAAAAGAACTCGTTCAGGCAGAACGAAAAAGTTTGAAAGCCCAAGCCGATGGACTTATCAGTTCTATCAAAGGACTGCTTAACACCGATATCAAACAAGAAAACCTGATGATGCAGGAAGTGCTTTCCATCCTAGCGGGTCTAGCTAAAGACTATGGGGCAGCCTATACAGCGGCTAAGGATGAGGAGAACGGAATCGATTTCGCAGACATTGAACATGATATGGTTAAGCTTTTGGAACGGGAAAGCGTAGTTAACGAACTTAAAGATAGATACGCCTACATTTTCTTCGATGAGTACCAGGATGCTTCGGGCATTCAAAACTACATCGTGGAAAAGATTAGCCGCAAAGATAACTTATTCTTCGTAGGCGATATTAAACAATCTATCTATGGTTTTCGCTTAGCTGAGCCAAAGAACTTTATGGATCGCTACTATACCTATAGCCAGGAAGGATTTGGTAACAAGGCCTTGGACTTAACAGCAAACTTTAGGTCCATGCCCGTAATCCTTCGCTTCATTAACTTTATCTTCTCGCCTTTAATGACGGAGGAGAGGGGAAGCATTCCTTTCGATACGGATACTCACCGAAGCAATTCTAAAAAAGACGATCTCAAAAAAATCGGTAGCGTCAATGTGGTCATCTTGGAAGACAAGGTTGGCGGAGATGAGGACGAAGAAGACGATGATCGTCCGGCATCAGCCCTCGACGGGATCTCCTCCCAAGCCTTCTATGTAGCTCAAAAGATTCAAGAACTGGTTCAACAAGGCCGCTCCTATAAAGATTTTGCAATTCTGTTTCGAACTAAGCACAGAATCTTTCAGTTCGAGCGCATATTGAATGAGTTTAATATTCCGTTCTACTCAGACTCTGAAACGGTCAAGGCGACTTCGACGGAAGCTGCCGTGTTCATCCAGCTTCTTCGCTTGATTGATAACGGCCGTATCGATTTAACCCTTCTTTCAAGCCTGTCATCAATTGCAGGCGGATTTAGTGATGAGGAGTTGGGAAATATTCGCGTTGCCTACCAAGAGACTTCCTTCCATGAGTCATTCTATGCCTATGCCAACGATGAAGAACCCAAAGATTCCATCCTCCAAGCTAAGATACGTCGCTTCCTAGAGAAAATCGAGGGTTGGCGAAAGCTGATGAAACGGACCAGACTTAGCGACTTCATCTGGACCGTTCTCATTGAAAGCGGACTCTATGCTTTCTACTCCTCTCTTCTAGAAGGGGAAGCAAGGCGAGAAAATCTCAATGCCATCGTTCGGATCGCTAAGGAATATGAACAGGAAGCGTCAGCCAGCCTATTTGGCTTCCTCCGCTATCTAGAGACAGAAGATGGTAAGAATGGGGAAACTTTGCCAACAGCGAGCGACTTGTCTGAGGAGGACAACGTCGTCCGCCTGATGACGATACACAAGTCAAAAGGGCTTGAATTTCCTATCGTCTTCATTGTGGAAATCGAAAGGGAATCGAGAGACCAAACCGCAAAAGAGATTATCTCAAGTCACAGCCGCTTAGGACTATCTATCCGCCGGAAATATATTGATGTCGATAGTGGGTTAATCGTCAATGCCCGTCCTATCCGCCAAAACTTGATACGAAGAATTAACCGCACTGAGGATATCCAAGAGCAGATGAGGGTCCTTTACGTGGCAATGACCCGAGCTGAAGATCAACTCTATCTCGTTGGCCAAGTTGACGATATGGAAAAAGTTTTTGACAAACCAAAGGGAGTAAATCTCGATTCTAGGTTAGATAATGGGACTTCTTATATGCAGTGGATACTGAGTGTCTTATTGAACGACCACTTACTGAGGGAGAGAGCGACCGTTGGGTCAAATTTGTCGATGGAGATTCCGCTAGCAACTGATGATTATTTTGATTTACAGGGCTTATCATCGATGAAAGACCAGATCAATATTATCTTCGATGAGGGATCTAAGTATCGTGAAATTACACCGACGACGAGCTCAAGTAGCAAGGATAAGGACTTAGGCAATACAGGTGAGCTAGTCAAACTTCTCGATTATCCTTATCCTCACCAAAAAGAAGTTTCCTATCCTATAAAGAATACTGTTTCGGAAATTTCCAAAAAGAATCAGACATTGGACGACCACTTTAAAGAGTGGCCTAGATACCAGGACTCTCCAAGTTTTGAACGGGAAGAACGAAGGCCTCCTCTATTTATCGAAGAGAGTAAATCTGTCAGTCCCGCAGAGTGGGGGAGTCGCATGCATCTTGCCTTCCAGCTTTTACCGGTCAAAGACTACAACGCACAGACACTAGCTGAGAGCCTAGACTCTCTCGTTGAAAGGGAACTGCTCACTCAAGAGGAAAGGGCCAGTCTTGATGAAGGACTAATCCTAAATTTCTTCAAGTCGGAACTTGGGAGAGACATTATTGATAACGGAGAATCCGTGCTACGCGAAACAGCATTTACCATGATTCACAATATTGACGGAGTAAACATCAATATTGACGGGCAAATTGACTTGGTCTACGAGAAGGACGACAAACTTTATCTCGTCGACTTCAAGACAGATAGAAGTCCTATCGCCGAGAAATACAGAGATCAACTCTATTTTTATACCGAAGCTATTAAACGAGCCTATCCCAATAAAAAAGTAGAGACGGCAAGTCTCTACTGGGTAAGATCGGGTCAGGTGAGCGTGTTCGAAACAAATTAATAGAATATGAGGCCGCCGTTGGGACTGACGATTTGTCCGGTCATCGAAGCAGCTTGATCGGATAACAGGAAAGCTACCCAATCGGCACATTCCTCCGCTGTCATAAAGCGCTTTTGTGGGATTTCTTCCACGAGGGCGCTTTTCATTTCATTATCGAGTTGATCGAGCATCTCGGTGTCAACAACCCCGGGAGCAAAAGCATTAACAGTAATACCAGAATAGGCTAGTTCTTTTGCTGAGGATTTGGTGAAGGCATTGATTGCCCCCTTCGTGCTACCATAGAGAGATTCACAGGAAGCGCCCACGATGCCCCACATGGAAGAAATGTTGATTATCCGTCCCCATTTCTGGCTCACCATATGGGGGATAGCCTTCTGAGTGACCATAAACATCCCGTTGACATTGGTAGCAAAAACTCTTTGCCAATCATCTAGAGTGATGTCTTGAATCATCCCATAAACGCTGATTCCTGCATTGTTCACCAAAATATCGACGCCACCGAAAGTCTTATCAATAGCGTCAAACATTTTCTCTACCTGCTTGGAATTACCCACGTCCGCTTGGTAAATCAAAGTTTGAGCCCCTTTTTCTTGGCAAGCCTTAGCTGTTTCCTCAGCTCTTGCTTCACATTCTAAATAGTTGATGATAATATTCGTATCGGGACTCGCCAGCTTTTTTGCGATGGCTGAGCCTATTCCACGGGACGAGCCCGTAATTAAAATCGTTGTTCGTTGAGCAAGTTTCATTTGTTACCTCCGGTTAACGTGTGATATCATTAGTATTCTGTAGTAACCTATCAACGATTTATCTTAGCACTTTTAACGTGTAGAAAGGAAATTATGTCTAAAGAATACACACCAAGTTCCAATCGAAGCTTGATGAAGGTTCTCCTTCCTTATTATAAGAAGAACTTGAAAATCTTCCTCAGTGACATGGCCTTCGCCGCCTTCACGACGATTTGTGAACTTGCTTTACCTATACTTATCGCTACAATCACCGACACGGCAGCGTCAAATCCTGCAGACTTAACCATGGGTTTTATTGCCCGCATTGCTATCATTTACATCATCCTTCGAATCATGGAGGTCGTTGCCCAGTATTATATGCAATCGACAGGCCACATCATGGGGGCTACCATTGAACGGGACATGCGGGCGGATGTTTACCGCCACGTCCACACCTTACCTCATGAGTTCTTCGCCACGTCTAAAACGGGGGCCATCCTCGCGTCCCTCACCACCGATCTCTTTGATATAACCGAGTTCTCACACCATTGGCCTGAAGAAGTCCTCATCGGTACCATCAAGATCATCGTTTCCTTTGTCATCTTGGTCCAAGTTGACCCAATTTTAACCTTGGTCATCTTCGCTATCATTCCTTTCCTCTTTATTACTTCCGCGTATTTCCGTAAGAAGATGAGAAGAGAGCAAATGAATCAGAGACAGCAAATCGGAAATATCAACTCCAGCATTGAAGACTCTATTCTTGGGATTCAAGTGGTGAAGAGCTTCGCCAATGAGGAGATTGAGGAAGAAAAGTTCGAAGTAGATAACTCTCGCTTCCTGGATATCAAATCCAACTTTTACCACGCCCTAGCAGGC
>CAYMYX010000022.1:0-3343 GCA_964394795.1 uncultured Peptoniphilaceae bacterium | reverse complement strand
AGCAGGCTTCAACTCCGTAACCAGATTCTTTGATGGGCTTATGCTAACTGTGGTCATTATCGGTGGCGGCATTTCCCTAATCAATAACCGAATTGGTCCAGGCCAATTTGTCGCCTTCATCCTCTATGTACAAACCCTCCTTGCTACCGTGCAAAGAGTCGTCCAATTCACCGAGCAATTTGAAAAGGGCATGACTGGCCTCGAACGCTTCCGATCTATCATGAGCAAGAAAAGCAATATTGTCGAGAAAGACGATGCCATCGAACTGAAGGATGTTCAGGGGCACATCGTGTTGGATAGCGTAGACTTTGCCTATCCAAGCAGCAAAGAAAATGTTATCGACGATCTGGATATTGAAATCCAACCCGGTCAGCAGATAGCAATCGTCGGTCCATCCGGTGGAGGTAAAACAACACTCACGAATCTGATCCCTAGATTCTACGACGTAACCGGGGGTAAGATTACTATTGACGGACACAACATAAAAGATGTCACTTTAGACAGCTTGCGCAACAGTATAGGAATGGTTCAGCAGGATGTCTACCTGTTTTCTGGCACAATTCGTGAAAACATCGAGTATGGCCGCCCAGGTGCAAGCGACGAAGAGATTGTCGAAGCAGCTCGGTTAGCCGACGCCTACGACTTTATCTCCAACCTTCCTCATGGATTCGATTCCTATGTGGGGGAAAGAGGAGTCATGCTATCCGGTGGACAGAAGCAGCGGATTTCCATTGCCCGTGTATTCCTGAAAAACCCACCTATCCTAATCTTGGACGAGGCAACCTCAGCTCTGGATAACCGAACCGAAAAATGGATTCAAGCTTCCCTAGAAAAATTAGCAAAGGGAAGAACAACCATCACCATCGCTCACCGCTTATCCACCATCAAGAACGCCGACCGCATCATCGTGTTGACGAAAGACGGCCTTGTTGAAAGCGGAAACCACGAAACCTTGATGGCCAATAAAGGGCCCTACTATCGCCTCTACCAAGTCATCGAAAACCAAGAGGTCTTGGAAGACGAACATGGGCTACAAGAACCCGAACTTACGACCGTAAGCTAAGGTCCATAATTTCAACATAGCTTTTCCCTATACTAGGAAAAGAGCCTGTGGCAGTTACTGCCACGGCAAATACATATTATGAAAGCAGCGTGCTAAATGATGAAAAGAATTTGGGGAACAATCTTATTAGGTATCGGCAAGGTCATCGATGGCTTGCTGACGCTTTTGATTTTTATCTTCCAATTGATCTCCGACATGACCGATGTGGTTATTTCGTTTCTTGTTTCGATCTTAGCGGCAGCATGTTCCTTCTTGCTCATACTGCCACTCCTGTTCATCCCGATTATTAATAGTCCGATATTTTTGATAATCGCTGTTATCGTGCTTATTCCGATTATCACAAAACCCCTTCTTTATATATTAAAGAAGTACCAGTACGCCTTAACTAATTATTTCTATGATAAGTCCGAGGCAGTTATCGCCGGTCGCCAGCACAGTAAACGAGTTGGGGAGTACGCCAGGGACTATGACTTGCAACAGCAGCGAAAGACGAGAGAAGCCAGACAGCAACAATGGGAAACCATCTTTGGCGACATGTTTGGCCGCAGACCTAACTCAGGCCAAAACAAAGGTGGGCAGCAATCGTCACATACGGGCGGAACGTATGGCCCCAATTTTGGAGGCTTCGATTGGAGAGACTTCGGCAATTTCCAGCAAGGTGGGTACAATCCAGGAGGCTACAGCCAAGGGGGTTATGAAGGATATCAAAGACGGCAGGAAGCTAGTAACGTCTTTACCTTCAAAAGTGACTACGAGAACAATGCAAGAATCCTAGAGGTTCCGTTAACCGCTTCCTATAATGACATTAAAAGAGCTTACCGCAAGCTTGCCAAGAAGTACCATCCCGATGTCAATAAGCAACCAGGAGCAAACGCTAAATTCACCCAGATTACAGATGCCTATAACTTCTTCAGCGAGGATAAGGTAGCCCAATACAAAAGAATGAGTGCATAAATCATCAAAGCAGCCTAGCGATAGGCTGCTTTTTTATGCCACGGATGATTTATTAGTTAAGTAGTAGAATTATCACAATAATATTGGGTAATCATGAAATACACGTTGTAGAAATACAACAAGAACTTGAAATTTTAGGAGGTCCAATGAAGAGATTTGAAGACAAGGTCATCATAGTAACGGGTGCATCATCTGGTTTAGGCCGTGATGTATGTTACCGCTTAGCGAGCGAAGGAGCAAAACTTGTTTTGGTCGCTAGAAACGAAGAGCGCTTAAATGAAACTGACCAAAAGATTAAAGAAGAAAATCCAAATGCGGAAACCCTAATTGTGTCAGCAGATGTGGCCAAAGAAGAAGAAGTTGAAAAATTCGTCAAAGAAACTATGGATAAGTGGGGACGCATAGATGGCTTCTTTAATAACTCGGGTGTTGAAGGTAAGCAGAACTACACTGAAAATTACGATTCCGAAGAGTGGCAAAGAGTTGTCGACATCAATCTATCAGGTGTATTCTATGGTATGAAGCATGTATTAAAAGTAATGAAGGAACAAGGCTACGGTCATGTTGTTAACTCAGCATCCGTTGGCGGTATCCGCGGAGTTGGTCACCAATCCGGTTATGCGGCAAGTAAACACGGTGTAGTAGGACTAACCAGAAACTCGGCTCGTGAGTATGGCGAATTTGGTATCACCATCAACGCCATTGCTCCAGGAGCTATCATGACATCTATGGTAGAAGAGTCATTGAAGCAAATGGATCCAGAAAATCCTGAAAAAGCTGGTGAAGCGTTTGTTTCTGTCAACCCAATGAAACGTTTTGGAAAACCAGAAGAAGTTTCCGGTGTTGTTTCTTTCCTGTTATCAGATGATGCAAACTTTGTAAATGCGGTTACCATCCCTATCGATGGTGGCCAATCACAAATGTACTAAAAGTTCTTTGAGGGGGTCGGGTGACCCCCTTTTTTGTTGCTGCAATATGGGGGGCCATGCACTTGGCTTCCATGACAAATGAGCTAAAATGCGGGTTAGAAAAGTTGTAAAATAAATCCCAAAAATAAAGTTGACAACATTTTTTGAACCTGTTAAACTAATTTTTGTTGTCGGTAAAGAACCTGACAGTTATTCCAATAAGATATAAATCTTTTGAAAATAGTTGACAGTGAATGAAACCGATGATATCATAATAAAGTCACCTCTTGTGGGTGCACGAACCTTTACAATAGAATATCAATCAATAAACTTTTGAGTTTATGTACTGAAAGTACAATAATAACAAATAATAGAGTCAAGATTGAACTCGCAAACTTTAATTGAGAGTTTGATCCTG
>CAYMYX010000021.1:0-27768 GCA_964394795.1 uncultured Peptoniphilaceae bacterium | reverse complement strand
CGTTAAGGCACCATCTAAATGGATGTGGGATTCGATAAACTGGCGTAAAACCATACTCCCGTCAAGGTCCAAGGTATCTTCACCATCGGCGATGATTCTCTGTCAACTGATACACCCATTTTGTCGGTCATACAATCTCCTTTTGTTTTAAACACTTTGGAAACAAATGGACTTCATCACGATAATATAGATGTCTAAACCTGTACTATAATCATGACTCAGATGATTGTAGATGACTTTGATTTGTTAGTAAAATTTTTATGAAATTTTCGCCGGTCTATGAAAACGTTTTTGTAATAATTGCTATTTACCAAACTATTCTGCCAAATCGAGGCTACATCTTATAACCTCGATTTAGCTAGAAGAGTTATTAAAAACTTACTGTTGATTCTGCTTCATATCTGAATCTGGTGGTAATTCATTTTCTTCTTCAACATCTTCAATGATGTCTTTTTCGGCATTTTCCTTCTTCATTAACAGAAGGACATTTTCAGGAGTCAATGGTAGATAATGGGCATTAATACCTGTCGCATCATAAAGGGCGTTACCTACTGCTGACGGAACTGCAATCATTGGATGCTCAGCAAGTCCACGTGCTCCGTATGGACCATGAGCTTCTTGAGTTTCGATTAGAATTGGAACAATCTCATCAGGAAGGTCGTTAGCAGTTAAAATCTTGTAGTCGGTGAAGGATGGGTTCATGAGAACACCCTCTTCATTAAATTTATATCCTTCAGAGATAGCTGATCCTAAACCTTGAATAACACCGCCATAAACTTGGCTAGTTGCCATCTTCCTGTTGATGATACGTCCACCATCGATTGCCGTAGCTATCTTATAGATATGCATCTCACCGGTCTTGGTATCAAACTCCATATCGATAGCATGAGCACCGAATGTCCAGTGGAGGGCCGGTTCACCCTTACCTGTATAACGGTCAAGATTAGATAGACCCTCAGCCATATAGGTACCACGTCCGATAACGACACCACCGATACCAGAACCATCTGGGAAAGTATATCCACGAATCAATTCCGCATAAGACACACGCTTAATGTTTGGTTGGTCCTTATGGTAAATCTCCCCATTTTCGTAGGCTAAACTTTCTTTATCGCATCGGAAAACATGAGATGCCGTTGTGAGCATTTGATTCATGATGTCAGCACAGGCCTTCTTAATTGCATAACCAGCCATGAAAATTGCCTTTGATGCTACCGTTTGCCAATCGTAAGGATCGCGGTCGGTATCTCTACCATGGACGACTCTAACTTTCTCAAATGGGATATCTAACTCTTCAGCAGCGATTTGAGCATAAGCTGTTTCAGCGCCTTGGCCCATATCCGTAACACCTGTTTGAACAACAAAGCGCCCGTCAGCCTCTGAATGAATAACGATACCTGTAGCCGTATTTGCAGGCATAGCAGGAGCTTTATGGAAGGAAGCTAAACCAATTCCTCTTAGCTTGCCCGTTTTGGCCATATGCTCTCTTTGTTCCTCGCTGTTATAACCCTTCCAGCCGATTTCTTTTGCAACAGCTTCCAAACACTTGCTTGGGCTACCCGTTGATTCTTGAATAGTTTCGCCAGTGATGGTCTTATCGCCGACCTTAAGGATGTTTAGCATGCGGAATTCATAAGGATCCATACCTAATTTTTGGGCGATGATATCCATTTGGCGCTCATTTGCCCAGTGAGTCTCTAAGTGACCGAATCCACGATAAGCAGTGGAGAATACCTTATTTGTATATAGGGTTCTGGAGTGAATCTCGACATTAGGTACACAGTAAGGGCCTACACCTGAATAAACAGCGGTCTTACCTACGTTAGCACCGTAGTCAGCATTAGCACCACTATCCCAGTCAAAGTAAACTTTGATACCGGTGAGCTTACCTTCCTTGGTAACGCCTGTCTTAATTCTAGTGCGCATAGCTGCTCTTGTTGGGAATACATTGAATTCTTCCTCACGAGTAGCAGTAAACTTAACGGGACGGCCCCCAGAAGCACGAGATAGGAGGATGACTAGTGGCTCAATATGAAGACCAGCCTTACCACCGAATCCACCACCTAAAGTAGGTACATGGACTTCAAAGTTAGATTCGGAAACGCCAAAGCAAGACGCCGCTAATGACTTAACGGTAAAAGGAGATTGAGCAGAAGTCCAAATTTTAGCTCGTTCCGTGTAAGGGTCTGCTTGTGCGATAGCAACGTGTGTCTCGATGGGCACGTGGGCACAGGCTGGTAAGTAGAATTCATTCTCCACAACGAGATAGGATTCTTCGAAAGCTTTCTCGACATCGCCGTGAACGTTTTGGTTCCAGCTGGCAATATTAGAGTCTTTTTGTGGGAAGAAGACACCCTTGCCGTCGAGGTCATTAATGGCTTCATTAGCAATAATTTCGCCTTCTAGGGCATCATCAATGGTAATAACCGCTGGCAATTCCTTAAACTCTACCTTAATCAGGGAGATTGCTTTCTCTGCGATTGCCTCTGTCTCAGCAGCTACCGCTGCAATGACTTCACCTTGATAGTTGGTGATTGGGCCGGCAATGATTCTTTTGTCTTTAAGATAAACACCATATCGGTGGCTAGTATCTTTTCCTGTTAGTACGGCATGTACACCTGATAAAGCTTCCGCTTCTGAGGTATCCATTGAGACGATTTCTGCTCTTGCGTAGGGAGATAACAACGCTTTAGCATACAACATACCTGGTAGTTGGATGTCATTTGTATAGACTTCACGACCGGTCACTTTGTCTAAAGCATCTGCTCTATCGTAACCTTGTCCTATGTGTCTGAATTCTGTATTTGCCATTATTTCAACTCCTCTCTTTCCCTGCGAGCTGCTGATTTCACAGCGTCAATAATAGGGAAATAACCTGTGCAACGACAGTAGTTACCAGAAAGGGCTTCCTTGATTTCTTCATCGGTTGGGTCTGGATTCCTATCCAATAGACTGCGTGAAGTCATCAGCATTCCTGGTGTACAGAAACCACATTGTAAACCATCTTTTTTGATGAATTCTTGCTGCAAAATGGATAGCTCACCACCAGTGGATAGGCCTTCGACAGTAGTAATCTCTGCCCCATCACACTCCGCCGCTAGAACTAAACAGGAGCAAACTGTTCTGCCATTATAAATGACCGTACAAGCACCACATTCTCCCTCGCCGCAACCTTCTTTCGTTCCAAAGAGGCCAAGTTCGTTGTGCAGAAATTGCAAAAGGGTCATCGTTGGATCGACTTTAGCATTGACTTGCTCGCCGTTCACTTTGAGACCAATTGTCTCTGTTGCATTACCTGTTGCTACAAATGTAAAGCAATCGTGATTGTTATTCTTTCCCTCACACATGTTTAAGCCTCCTTATTTAATGCTTTTTCTAAAGCTCGTCTTACCAAGACACCTGAAACTGCTAAGCGGTATTCCTTGGTGGAACGAACATCATCAATTGGCTTAATGTAATCGCCAATGACGTCTTCTATCCAATCGAACGTTTCGTCGTTTAATTCTCTGTTATTTAGTTCTTCTTCTAAACCGGTTAAGCGAATTGGGGTAATTGCTACGGCATTCATCGCAACCTTTACTTTTTTATCCGCAGTAACTCTTGCAGCAGCACCGGCAATCGCTAAGTCGTGACCTTTAATGCGGGCCATCTTCTCGAAAGCAGATCCTTCGCCCTGTTCTACATCCGGAACAATAATTGCAGTTACCATTTCTCCGTCTTGAAGATCTGTCTTCTTTACACCTTTGAAGAAATCTTGTAGTGGGATTTTTCTTTCGCCGTCAGCAGATTGAAGAACAATCTCTGCGTCATACACCAAGAATGCGGGAGCTAGATCAGCACCTGGAGATGCGTTACACATATTTCCTACCGCTGTAGCTCTGTTACGTAATTGGTATGAAGCTAAGTTGTTTGATCCATGTAGAATCGCAGGATACTTTTCTTGAACCTCTGCATTCTCTGCCAGTTCGTTTACTGTTACGTTAGCGCCGATATACAGCCCTTGGCCAGGGGTGTACTCCAACTTCTTTAACTCTTCGATACCTTTAATGTCGAGCATATGTTCTACTTCGATAACGTTCTTTCTCAGAATGACGAGTAAATCTGTACCCCCCGCCAATACTTTGGCGCCATTGTGTTCTTTTAAGTACGACAGTGCGCTCTCTAAGTCATTAGCTTTAAAATAATCGTATCTACTGAGCATTTCTACCTCCTTCATGTTACTAAGATTAAAAGTGACTGGTTGGTGTAAAATCGTTTTCATATTGACCGATTTATCGGTTCATTAAATGGGTTACAGGCCAACAATACAAGTTTTATTTCCAATGTTGTCATTGGATGCAGTAGATCCCTCTTGTAGCATTCTATAAAAACGAATAAGCAACGCCGTTGTTTCTACTACATGTAAATCGTTTCCATCTGTACTCGTAATTATATTATCATAGCTTAGTCAATGGAAGATATGTAAAACTTACCAATATTTAAAGTTCCATCAGATTTTCTTTTGGTTAATAATACCAAAGATGAAATATACTGATGGAAGATTCTATTTTCATTATGCGGTGTATAGTAAGGATAGGCAGTAAGGGCTTCAAATCAATGTTTCCTCGAACTAACATACTTCACCACGGCTAAGCAATACCATAACATGAGAAGGCCGTTGGAAATTTGGTGTACATTCACAATAAGTTGTTTTGTTAAAACTACACAAGGGCAGGACAAACGTAGCCACCCTTTTTAGATAAGCCTTCATTCCCAAGCCTAGCTCTTCATAGTATACTTATTATATCAGTAAAACCTTTTCACCATACTATTAAACATATGAAGCGAGGATTTGCGATGGAAAAATTTGACATCTTAGAAACGACTATAGCAAAAGTTCATCAGGCCATGCTCGAAGGCGACCTCACTGCCCGTGAACTAGTCGAAAGCTATCTGGAGAGAATAGAAACATACGACAATAAACTACATTCGATTATCCTAGTTAACCCCAATGCCTTAGCGGAAGCTGATCATTTGGATAAGCAGTTGGCGGAAACCAAAGAACTTATTGGCCCCCTCCATGGCATCCCCGTTATGCTGAAGGATAACGTAGATACCTATGACATGGTTACCACAGCAGGATCTTCTTCATTGGAGGATAACCAACCTAAAGAAGATGCCTTTATCACTAAGAAATTACGGGACGCTGGTGCCATCATCCTGGCTAAGACAAACCTCCATGAGTTTGCTATCTGGGGCGAAACACTGAGCTCTGTCTTAGGCCAAACCTTAAATCCCTATGATCCAACGAGGACGCCCGGCGGATCTTCTGGGGGAACCGGTGCTTCCATGGCCGCAAACTTTGGTCTGATTGGTATCGGAACCGACACCATCAACTCCATACGAAGCCCAGCTTCGGCTTGTAGTCTAGTCGGCTTTCGCCCAACGATTGGTCTGGTCAGCAGAACAGGGATTATCCCCTACAGCTTAACTCAAGATACCGCAGGTCCCATCTGCCGGACGGTTGAGGATGCCGTTCGCACCTTGGAAGTCATTCAAGGCTACGACAAGCACGATCCTGTTACGGCGAAATCGGTAGGCGGTGGCAATAAGGATTACAGAACCCACCTAAAAACGGATGGCCTTCAAGGTAAAAGAATTGGTGTACTGGAAAGTTTCTTTGGCGACAAAGAAGAGAATCTTGGGGTGAGCAAGCAAGTGAAGGAGGCGACGCGGTATCTGGAAGAAGGTGGTGCTACCCTCGTTTCCATCGATGAGGAGATTGATTCCGATTGGATTGTGAAAGAAGTCAGCGTCCACTTGGATGACTTTAAGACTCATGTGGGCAGTTATTTGGGCGAACTTCCCGAAGATTACCCCGTTCATTCCCTCCAAGATGTCTTGGATAGTGGCAAGTATCATCCGGGTGTTAAGGAGAACATGGAAACGGCTGTTAAATTGGATGTGGGTACGCCGCCCTACAACGAGAAGATCATTCGTCAGGAAGAGCTGAGATTGCGGATATTGAATATTATGGCGGAAAACGACCTCGATGCCATGGTTTACGCTCACCAACAACAGCTGGTTTGTAAAACTGGCGGTTCCCAAAAGCAAAGAAACGGCGCCCTCTGTTCGGCAACAGGCTTCCCCTCCATTGCTGTTCCCGCTGGTTTCGTTCCAAGTGAGGAAGCACCTCTGGGCGTTCCTGTAGGCATGGAAATTATGGGCAGACCTTTCCGAGAAGATATCTTGATTGAGATTGCTTATGCTTTTGAACAGCTATCTCAGTATCGCCAGGCTCCGGATTTAAGTTTGTTTGAGAATTAATAGAATAGTGCAAAAGGGGGCTGTGTCAGAATTTTTAGTCATTCTCACACAGTCCCCTTACTATTTATCTTCTTAAAAACGTTCAAAAATTACTTCGTTATTGCCACCACAGATCATACCTAAACGAGCGGTCTCGCTGTCAGTCAGGTCATATCTTTGGAGGTCAAAATTGATTCCTTCATCGAATAAGCGCTTAGCGTGCTTGAGGGCATCCAGCTCCAAGGCACCGCCACCGATCGTACCTGCGATGAGTTTACCTTCCGCGTCAACCAACATTCGAGTTCCTGGTTCTCTTGGACCTGATCCGGTTTTTTTGATAATGGTCACCATCATCACCGGTTCGTTATCTAGCTCATGAATTGCCTCTAGAATAGGATCCTCGATAGCTGAGATTTTCGTTTGGTTGCGTATTTGCACAATTTCAGCAGCGATGCTGATGGCTATCTCTGCTGGAGTTTGCCCTCCTAAATTCAGACCAATGGGTGAGTAGAACTCATCAAGGCGTTCTTGACTTATACCAGCCTCGAGAAGGTCTTTTCTTGTTCTCGCTACTTTGGTTTTGCTGCCGATCATACCAACGTAAGCGCTCTTTCTTTGGAGGGCGGCGAAGGCACATTCTTTATCTTTTTTATGGCCTGGTGTCATGATGACAAACCAGTCATTATTCCGTTCAGGATAGGCTGCTAGCGACTCCTCAAAATTACCCACAACTACTTCATGAGCAGAGGGGAAACGATCTTTATTGGCAAATTCTGGTCGCTCGTCCATAACGATTAGATGAAAATCCAAAGAACGAATCACATCGGCAAAGGCTAAACCGACATGTCCCCCACCAAGGAGAAAGAGTCGAGGTTTATCTTGAAGGTATTCGATGAAGGCTTCATGGCCCTCTTTGCGTTTATTCCAATCATCCAATTCTAGCCAGGATTCACCTCCATTAGCAAGGTCGTCCAGTAGGTCGGCGAGGACTGAATCATCAGCTAGTGGTGTTAGTGTTTCTGTCAGTTCCCTAACTTGGTCACTAATAATAAATTTTCGGCCTCGATAAGGCCCATCCGTGAAGCTCACAAGCTGAAGCGATCCTTCGCTTTCCAAAGCCTTAACGATTTCAACATAAGATCTCATGGTCATCCCTCTACTTCCTCAGTCGTATTTTTCTATCTCTTCTACGCAGTTATTCTTTATCTCCCCGACGAGACTTTGTAAGCCATCGATGACGTTGGGGCGGATATCGCCTCCGATGAGGACAAACATGATATCATCGCCCACATTGAGTTCGCCTTGGTTCAACCAAACGCGAACATATTTGATGCCGGGAAGTTGGAGAGCGCTTGCTATGGCTGCATCAACCTTTTCCTGGTCATAGTCAAAATACAAGCTGGTTACAGGAGGTAAGCCTTCTTGGTTCTCTCGAACCTGCTTCTTGGCCGTCTCTCGGACAACGCCGTTATGGAAAAGGTACATACCACATTGGTCTGCTTTTTCATCTTGCTTGGCTTCTTCCAGCCATTGATCTAAAGAGGGTGTTTGTTTGGTCATTCTATCTCCTCAATTTATTTTGTATTGGATATTACTAGCTATTTTATAAGTTCTTATTCATCTTTTAGAGTACCGGATAGTGTTGGCAGATTCGTAAACCGCCCATGCCCATTCGAATCGATTCTTCTTTGGTAAAGGGCAAGCCTGCAAAGATTCGAGGCAGGAAAATATCCAAGGAGGTTAGTGGGCTATGCATGGATGCTCCCGGCACACCGACAATATAGGTGCCTTGGTTTTTGCCGACAGTTAGCATGTTGCCAGGCTGAATAGGAATCCCTTGGAAGATAATCTCATCGCTGGTTTGGTGTATGATGTTCTTGGTTAAATCATCGGGATCGACGCTCATGCCTCCGGTTACCAGGATGAGGTCTGCACATTGGTCAAGATTCTGCTGAATGGCTTCTATGATCATTTCATCGTCATCCGGACAGATTGTTACAGAGGCAATCTCTTGGCTATACTTAGCCATTTTCTCTCGTAAAATGCCTTCAAAAGAATCTGGAATTAGTCCCTTATAAATCTCGTTGCCGGTAATGACCAGTCCTATACTCATCTTCCGATAAGGCAGTACGGTGAAAACAGGAGCATGGGCTTTGGCGATCTCCTCAGCTTCCTTAACGTTCTCTTCATCGGTAAACAAAGGGATGATCCGAGCGCCGACTAGGGTTTGTCCGGCCTTAACGGGGATTTTATTATCCAAGGTGGCGAAGGTGTAGTCAGAGGTGGAGTTGATACCATAGAGCCCCTCTTCATCGATAAGAAAGAGTCCGTCGCATGCTGCTTTGAGGGCGTATTTGCCTTCGGATGGCCCATTTAATTCGATGTTCTCTCCTAGGGCAAGACTTGCTACGCGGTGAGCGGCATCCTCCTCATGAACGAAATCGTCTCCCTCTTCGGTGAGGTAGAGGTATTCTTTGCCCATCGATAAAAGGACAGGGATGTCCTCTGATGTTACGATGTGGCCCCTTTTGAAACGCACCCCCTTAAACCCATTCGCAAGGATGGCGGTCATATCGTGGACCAGCTGTTTCCCTATCGCTTCTTCTGCTCTAACTTTTTTCATCTTTCCTCCGTTAACACCTAGTGCCTGCATTGGTAGTTTATGAGGCTGCTGTCTTATCCCCCGCCTTGGTTATCTGACTCGTCATCTAACCAAGAGAAATGGGCCTTAAAGACAGATGCAACCTTACCTTCTACTTCTTCGACAACTTTTTCATAGGCTAAGACAAACCTTTTCCCGTCGTCACTAAGAGAGGTGAAACCACCTTGGCTTCCCCCTTGTTTGCGGACGACCAGCTCACGCTTAGCGCCTTTTTCCGCCTGATTCAAAATTTTCCATGCTTTGCTATAGGATAGGTCCAGATTGGTTGCCGCATCTTTGACGGAGTTGGTCTTTTCTATTTCCTTCAGTAAGACGTAACTGCCTAGGCCAAAGTAGCGCTCAATTTCATCCGCTATCATTATACGAAATTCGGGTTTGTGCATCGTCGTCCTCCACTCTAGGGATTGAAACTCCGCTTTCCTTATACCCAACGCGGGGAGGCACCTCGAATGAAGAAACACAATGATGATGACCGCTCACCGCCGCAAAGCTATTGACTTGTTTTCAAAAATAAGTCGTATGATAAAAATAGGATACCACATGACCTGGCGGTCGCCTAGGCGGGCCATAAAATCAAAACAGGCGTTTTATCCTATTTCGATTGTGTACGCTGTGATATCCTGTGTTGCGTATTTTCTGGTTTGGCTTTGCTACTTGATGAAACAAGTGCCCCATAATGGCTTAAGACTTAGTCGCCATCTCTTCCTTACACTTAGGACAACGGACTTTGATCTTCCCTTTTCCTTTGGGGACCCTTAACTCTGTCTTGCAGGTTTTACAAGAAAAATACTTGTAGCCATTCTCACCGAAGAGACGTCTCTTCAGCCTTTTGAAGGGCTTTCTGATTCCGTTGGTGTCCCGAAGAAACTTGGCATTTTCTTTGGATCGTTTGGTTAAGTCCTTTGAAAATGACCGGTAGAGGGAATAGGCCAAGATGGCGATGGTAATGCCCGACACCACACCGCTCCTCAACCAGATATTGATAATGGAAAGGACAACGGCGACGAGGCTGATTGCGCGAGAATACTCATCGACGCCGTTTCTTCCCTTCATGAACTGATAAAACTTTTCTCCCAATTTACTTTCCTCTCTCATTCACTTCGTTGTGCGTGATGCAAGTTGGCTTATGACTCCTTGCTGAAGTGAACCTTGCCTTTAACATCATCTTTATAATGAATCCAGACTTCGCTGTGTTTGCCGTCGTAGACTTCTAGCATTTCGTCCATGCAGTCGCTCTTGGGCTGGATCTGCTTGAACTCCTCGTAGTCAATCCATGTCAGTTCGCCCTCTTCGCTGTTGCATACCTCGCCAGTAAATTGCTTCGTTTTATACAGGAGGCCGACTTGGCGGAAGTTATCTCCGTCGTGCATCCAATGGATAAAACCGCAGAAGGTCAAGTGACCAAGCGTCAAGCCGGTCTCCTCTAAGGCTTCACGGCGGACGGAGCCTTCGAAGCTTTCGTCCGGTTCAACTTTTCCGCCTGGGAAGGTTAGCCCTTCCCAGCCTTGTTTCTTTACTTTGTCCTGCACTAAGACTTGCCCCTGGTCGTTTTCAATCATGACCATGTTGAGCAACTGCACATTTTCTAAGAGGGCCATCTAGTCTTCACTTACAATCTTGATACCGGAGGAGGCTCCAATACGGGAAGCCCCTGCTTCAATCATTGCTAGCGCATCTTCACGGGTTCTAACTCCGCCGGACGCTTTTACTTTCGCTTGGTCCCCGACGACTTCCTTCATCAGCGCAACGTCTTCGACGGTTGCGCCACCCGTTGAGAAACCGGTGGAAGTCTTCACGTAGTCAGCGCCGGCATCCAAAGATAATTGACAAACCCTCTTCTTCTCCTCGTCGTTGAGCAGAGAAGTCTCGATGATGACCTTCAAGACCCGGTCGCCGCAAGCATCCTTGATAGCTTTGATCTCGTCACGAACGTAGTCATCCTTACCGTCTTTCAGCGCGCCAATGTTGATGACCATGTCAATCTCATCCGATCCGTCTGCAATCGCATTCTCAGTTTCTTGGACTTTGCTGGCGGTGGACATGGCCCCCAAAGGGAAGCCGACGACGGTACAAGTTTTTACATCGGATCCCGCTAGTTTTTCGTGAACCAACTTGGTGTAGCAGGAGTTCACGCAGCAGGAGAAGAAGTCGTATTCTCTTGCCTCTTCAACTAGCTTGAGAATTTCCTCTTCCGTCGCGTCGGCTTTTAGTAGGGTGTGGTCGATGTATTTATTTAATTCCATGTTCTCTCCTCAATTAGTCTTCTGTATAACCGGGTTTGCCTAACAACTTGAACATATTGCTCTTGTAGAGCTCAACACCTGGTTGGTTGAATGGGTTTACGCCCAACATGTAGCCGGATACGCCAACGCCAACTTCAAAGAAGTAGAGGAGTTGGCCCAGATTGTATTCATCCAACTTTTCCAAATTGATCATGATGTTGGGGACGCCACCGCTGATGTGAGCTTGGCGGGTGCCTTCCATGGCCTTCTGATTGACTTCGTGGAGGGTCTTGCCGGCTAAATAGTTGAGCCCGTCTAAGTCGTTGTCCGCTTCCTTCAGAGTGATGTCTTCGCTAGGCTTATGGACGGTGATAATCGTTTCAAAGATGATTCGTTCGCCGTCTTGAACCCATTGACCCATAGAGTGGAGGTCGGTCGTGTTGACGACGGATGCGGGGTAGATGCCCTTGCCGTCTTTGCCTTCACTTTCGCCATAAAGTTGCTTCCACCATTCTTGGACGTAGGAAAGCTTTGGCTCATACGTGACCATGATTTCGATGGCTTTTCCGTTTTCATAAAGGTAGTTGCGGGCTGCCGCATATTGCATAGCGGGATTGTCGTTGAGGTCGTCGACTAAACAATCTCTCATGGCGTCCCGAGCACCTTCCATCAAGGCGTCGATATCCAAACCGGCTGCTGCAATGGGTAGCAAGCCAACTGCGGTCAATACGGTAAAGCGGCCGCCGATATCATCGGGAACGACAAAGGTTTCGTAACCCACTTCGTCCGCTAAGGTTTTCAATGCGCCCTTTTCTTGGTCGGTGGTCACGTAGATCCTGCTTACGGCTTCGTCTTCCCCTACCTTGTCCTCCAGCTGCTCCTTGAGGAGGCGGAAAGCGATAGCAGGTTCAGTCGTTGTTCCGGACTTGGAGATGACGTTGATGCTGAAGTCCTTATCTTGAATGTAATCCATAAGCTCCTTGAGTTCAGGAGCGCTTAGGTGATTGCCAGCGTAAAGAATTTCTGTCTTCCCCTTTTCGTAACGTGGAGACAAGGCTTCAATGACAGCGCGGGCGCCCAGATAGGAGCCACCGATACCGATAACAACCAGCACTTCGCTATCTGAACGGATCTTTTCCGCCGCCTTCTTGATGCGGTCGTATTCTTCTTTGTCATAGTTTTCAGGCTGGTCAATCCAACCTAAAAAATCATTGCCTTCTCCGCTCTTATTCACCAAGGTTTGGAAAGCCTCACTTGCTTTCTCCTCCCAATCGACTAGTTGGTCAGCGATTCCCGTGTACTGTAAATCAAGCTTCATAAACAACCACCTTTCTGTACTTTCTGTTTTCATTATAGGCTAAAGCAGGGGAAAATTGTAGTATTGCCCCATCATTCCCCTAGTATTTACCCAATCTGTATTGGCTTATATTGGGGAATTAAATGGGTTTCGTGCCTTTTGAAAACAAAAAATGGGCCATGCATGTAACCCGTGCATGGCCCTCATTCTATTCATTTGGCATTTGGATAAGTAGTAAAGCGATATCATCTTTCTGGTCGCCATAGCGGTAAGCATTCACCTCGTCGACCATGTGATCAAGTGGCTTGTCATGGTGGTTGGTGAGAATGTCGGCCAAGCGGTGAGACCCAAAGGGAACTCGGTCCTCATTCTCCGTTTCGATGATGCCATCGGTGAAGAAGAGGAATTGGTAGCCCGCTTCCATGCGGATGGTGTTTTGTTTGTACTCTGCGGAATCGAAGATTGGTGAGATCAGCATGCCGCTGGAATCCAACGTTTCTACCTGCCCGTTCCGGTAAAGGAGGGGCATGCAGTTGTGACCTGCATTGGCATAGGTGATCGTTCGATTGAAGGTATCGATAACAGCATAAAAGAGGGAAAAGTATTGGCTTTCGTCCAGCTCCAACTCTTCAAAGCGCTTCCTGACCTTAGGCAGAACCTCGTTAGGCTCGGTGAGTTTTTTCTCTTCCAAGATGTTTCGCATGGTTTGGCGGACGAACATGGTCAGAATGGAAGCTGATATACCGTGGCCAACCACGTCAGAAATATAGAGGCCTAGGCGGCCGGCTCCCAGAGGAATTAAATCGAAGAAGTCTCCAGATAATTCTTCCGAGGGAATGTATTTGTAGTCGAAATGAATTTCGCCAAAATCGGTAATCTGGGGAAGCATGCTCCGTTGGATAGACCGGGCTAGGCGCATTTGCTCTTTAATATTTTGGTTATCATTGTAGAGCTGAACAGTCAGGTTACTGGATTCGGTGATGTCCCGTAGGAGTTCGATGCAGCCATCAACCTCGCCTTGCTCGTTGAAAATGGGCGAGCACTTCACGGAAAAGACCCGACCGTTGACGCTGAGTTCGGTATTGGTGATGTTCCCTGTCTCCAGGGTTTCCGCGGACATTTCCGAAGGTAAGATGCGGACGCTGATGCCCCGCCTTGCTTCCGCCGACTTGATTGTCGTCTTCAATTCGTTGTAGCAGTATTGTTGTAAGCTCTGATTCTCGAAGAGGACGTTGCCCTCCCTATCCAATACTCGTATAAAGTCAATCATTGCGTCCAGAAGTTGGAGCGATTGACTTTCAGATATAAAGGAATTCATATCAGAAATATTCTTTTTAACTTCCATCATTTCCCCCATATCTTTATTTTGCTACTTCTTCAAGTTTATATTAACATCAATGGGGTAATTATACAAGCTAAGTGGTTTTTATAACTATTTGATTTTTTCTTGCCTTAGTGGCAGGACGAATTGTTCTTCAAGGAGCGGGAATCGCAGTTGTCTCGTAAGTGACAACCGGCGCATGCCTGCCCCTTTTTTTTATTGTCATATTTCCTTTTGACAATCATGAAGATAATTAATCCGATGACCGCCAAAATGATAATGTCGATGGGTTTCATTGTCTTTCCTATCTAGTTTTACTGGTGGGGACTATCGTGGCCATGTCCTCGAGACCCACCTTCCTTCGTTCCTTACCTTAGCTATAAGCTGACTTTGGCCATGGACGGAAGACCATAAACATCCAAAACAGGAAGACCACAAGGGCAACCACTGTCCAGAAGGTAAAGGCTCCCGTGGTGAAGAAGCTGGCAAATTGGTAGAAGATGAGGGCGAAAGAATAGGCAATCACCGTCTGATACATGACGCCGAATAAGGTCCAGCGGACGTCGCCGAGTTCCCGGTGCATGGCCCCCACTGCCGCAAAACAAGGTTGGCAGAGCAGGTTGAAGCTGAGGAAGGAGAAGGCCGCAATTGGCGTGTAGTGGGCGGTGATGCTGGTTAGCGCTGACCAGTCCGATGTTTCGATAAGCTCTAGGGCGTCGCCGGAAACATTGAAAAGGATAGCGAAGGTGGACATGATATTTTCTTTCGCAATAAGACCCGTGATGGTAGCGACGGTAGACTGCCAGTCGCCAAAGCCCAGAGGCGTAAAGATCCAGGCAACCAGATTACCAAGTTTAGCTAAGAAGCTTTGATCAATCGCGTCGCCGACCAAGCCGATGCCATCTTCCGTCCTACCAAAGGCTTGGAGGAACCAAAGGATGATCGAGGAAACGAGAATAACTGTACCTGCTTTTTGAACGAAGGAAATCAATTTGTCGCCTACGGTTCTGACGATGCCCTTGAACGTAGGCAACCGGTATTCCGGTAGCTCCATAACGAAGGGCGTCGGGTCACTGGAGAAGGACTTGGTCTTTTTCAGGACGATGCCGGAAAAGATGACCGCGGCAATGCCTAGGAAGTAAGCGATTGGTGCGAACCACCAGGCGTCTTCGAATATGGCCCCCGCGATAAAGGCAATGATGGGAAGCTTGGCCGAGCAAGGCATAAAGGAAGTGGTGATTGCTGTTAAACGGCGGTCAGCCTCATTTTCTATGGTCCTTGCGGCCATGATGCCGGGAACGGAACAGCCCGTACCCACAAGCATGGGGATGAAGGATTTGCCGGACAGACCAAAGGAGGAGAAGACGCGGTCGAGTACGAAGGCAATCCGGGCCATATACCCACACTGCTCAAGTATCGTCAACAGGATAAAGAGGACAGCCATCTGTGGCAGGAAGCCAAGGACGGCGCCTACGCCGGCGATGATACCGTCGACCACGAGGGCAATCAGCCAAGGGCTAGCGCCGAGGCTGGTTAAGAGGTTCATCATCCCACCCTGAGCCCACTCCGCGATGACGACATCGTTGACGAAGTCCGTCGCATAGGTGCCCACGGTTTGGATAGATAGATAGTAAACGATGAAGATGATCCCCACGAAGATGGGCAGACCAAGCCAACGGTTGGTTACCACTCGGTCAATTTTTTCCGACAGAGTTTGCTCATCCGCATTTTCTTTGCGGTAGACAAGTTCGCTGAGGTAATCAATGAACTGGTAGCGCTTTTGAGGGATGAGGGATTCTGCCTCTTCCCCTAACTCATCTTCCAAATGGCGAATATCTTCTTCAAGCTCTGCGCAAAGAGGCGCCGCTTTCATTACTTTCTCGTCTTGCTCAAAGAGCTTAACGGCCAACCACCGATCGTTGATATCGGTGTAGTCGGTGGCCATCCCCTTCTTCTTCACATACAACTGGATATCCGAAAGGATGACTTCTACTTGCTCGCCATAGTTCAGGCGAAAGATTGGCTTTTTCTTTTCTTTGACGGCAGACTGGACCTTAGCAACCAACTCGTCCAACCCCTTGCCTTGTAAGGCAGAAATCTCGATAACGGGCACACCAAGCTCACCGGCTAGACGTGACGAATCGAAGGCGTCCCCGTTCCTTTTCACCAAGTCGATCATGTTGGCTGCAATAACGGTGGGGATGCCCATCTCTAAAATTTGTGTTGTCAGATAAAGGTTGCGCTCTAAATTGGATGCGTCGATGATGTTGATAATGACATCCGGTGCTTCGTGAATCAGGAAGTCACGAGCAAGGACCTCTTCCAAACTATAGGGGGACAAGGAATAGACCCCAGGCAAGTCGACCAACGTGGCTTCGTTGTCCGCTCGGAGTCTTCCCTCTTTCTTTTCAACGGTAACGCCGGGCCAATTGCCCACATGAGCAGTCGATCCGGTCAATTCATTAAATAGCGTTGTCTTTCCTGCATTGGGATTGCCAACTAGCGCTATTGTATAGGCCATAATTTCCTCATTCTATGTAATTAAACACTGTGTTTTGCCAAGGGGTTAACCTTGGCTAACATCAGGGTAAAAAATAACAACTAAACCAGTTCGATATCCTTCGCATCTTTCTTGCGAATCGACATCTGGACACCCTTCACCTTAATCTGGATGGGGTCGCCCAAGGGCGCAACCTTGACGAACTCAATCGTTGTGCCGGCTACGATGCCCATATCGTGGAAACGTCTCTTCAGAGGACCACTACCGTGAACCTTATGGACGATTCCTGATTGTCCTTTTTGTAAGTCCTGTAAATTCTTCATCTCGCCTCTCACTTTAGGTAAAATAGAGTTATGTAAAGTATCTGCGTTAGCTCTAGCTAACATAATTAATTTATCATGGATAGGCTGCTTCGTCAATGGATAAGCGGGAAAAGTCCGTAAAGAAAGGGCTCAGTTGTGGATAAAAAAACGATGCGAAAGCAGATGGTCGAATTGCGTCAGTCCATCGACCAGGAAGAGAAAATAGGGCGCTCTATAGACATTGCCCAAAATCTCCGCCGCCATCAGGTTTATCAGCGGAGTCAGGTAATCTCCTGCTATATGGCTACCGGCCAAGAACTTGGTACACTCCCCTTCATTCAACAGGCTTGGGCGGATGGAAAGCTCGTCTACATCCCCAAAATCATGAAGCGGGCCATGTCCTGGGCTCCCCTCACCATCGACACCCTTCCCCTACTCGAGGCAAATCGTTTCGGTATTTTGGAACTTCCGGAAAGTTTGATTGGGGATGAACCTGTATTTGATTTAATCGTCGTGCCGGGACTTACCTTTACAAAAGAAGGGGACCGCCTGGGCTACGGCGGTGGTTACTATGACCGCTTCTTCCCCACACAACCTGAGGCTTATCGGTTAGGGGTTTGCTTTCGGGAGTTAGAGGTTGATGAGCTACCTGTTGAGGCCCACGATTATAGGATGGATGAAGTGCTGTTTATTTAATTGTGTACTATAGAACAAAAGTGGTGTTGAAAAGTGGGGCTTGGAGGTCCCGCTTTTTTGTTGTGGTTTTTGGGTCAGGTGGATGGCCCACGTATTTGCTAGGGTTCGTATCGAATGTGAAAATCTTCAAAGGGCGTTTAAACCAAAATGAGGAAAATGGGATTTGGTATATAAGGCATAGTGGTAGTCACCTAAAAATAGAAAACCGCAATTCTGTAGGTTCGCACCCCAAAACGAAGGGGCTGTGTCAGAATTTTAGTCATTCTGACACAGCCCCAACAAAAACTTAAAGGAGATAACTAATGGAAACGGCTATTCGCCGCTGTCATATCGTGGTGGTAGGTCTTGAGCGATCTCTACTAACTCGAGCAACTCGACGACGTAAGGATCGTCGGAAGCAAGGTCTTCCAGACTTGACAGGATAAGGTTGTAATCTGTGCTTCCTTTGAACTCAGAGTCCTTGAGAAGCATACCGAATTCGGCTAGGGACGCTGCTAGAAGGAAGTTGTCGCTAGGTTCATCTGCTTCATCGGCTACCAAGGGGTAGGTGAGCAGTTCGCTGGTATCGCCATCGGGTTCTTTGTAACGAATGTTTAAGGTCAACATTTCATCATTGAAATCGGATGTGTTTTCAGTTTCAGTTGATTCATCCGGCGTGGTGTACTTGCTGTCTACGCTAGGAATTTCGAAGTCTGAATCGACGTCAACAATCTCGTAAAGAGCTGTTACGGAGTGGCCAGAACCGATTTCTCCGCCGTCCTTGGTGTCATCAGCAAAGTCTTCCGCGGCCATCACTCTGTTTTCATAGCCGATTAAGCGGTAACCCTTGACATAAGCTGGGTTGAAGTCCACTTGAAGTTTGACGTCTTTCGCGACGGTAAAGAGTGTTGAACCAAGTTCATCACTAAGGACCTTGCGAGCTTCAAAGATATCATCGATGTAGGAAAGGTGACCGTTGCCGTGATTTGCGATAGCTTCCAATTTGTCGTCTTTGTAATTCCCATAACCGAAAGCTAGTACGCTAAGGAAAGTACCCGTTTCCTTCTTGTCCTCGATAAGGTCAATCAATTCGCCTTCGCTAGTAACGCCAACGTTTAAGTCGCCGTCTGTCGCTAAGATGATACGATTGTTGCCGTCTTCAATGAAATACTTTTCAGCAATTTCGTAAGCGGTATTGATACCAGCGGAACCGTGTGTCGAACCACCCGCATCCAAATTCTCGATAGCGGTCATGATTTCCGCTTTGTTATCTAAACTTGCGCCTTCGATGACGACCTCGTCAACGCTGGCATAAGTTACGATGGAAATCTTATCTTCAGGACCTAGTTGGTCCAACATAGTCAGGTAAGCTCTTTTCACCAGGTCTAAACGATCTGGGCCATGCATCGAACCGGATACATCAATCAAGAACACGAGGTTAGATGGTGGGCGGTTATTGGCTGCGGGATCTTCTGCTTGGAGACCGACTAAGAGTAGTTTCGTATCTGGATTCCAAGGGGTTTGGCCTAGTTCCATGGTAACGGAGAAGGGGTCATCGCCTGTGGGCTCTGGATAATTGTAGGAGAAATAATTTAACATCTCTTCGATTCGTACTGCGTCCTTTTGTGGAAGCTCGCCTTGACGTAAGAAGCGGCGAATATTGGCATAGGAAGCGGTATCCACATCAGCTGCAAATGTTGATAGTGGTGCTTTCTCAACGAGGTAGAATGGATTTTCATCTAAGTGAGCATAGGACTCGGTATTGTGAATAATCGGCTCATCGATAATAATCGGCATCTGATTTGGAGGACCCATATCCACAGCTGATTCCGTGGCGAAGTCGCCTCCCTCCACCTCAGCTATTATGCTCTCTGAACTCTTTGCTTCACTTTCTTGGGAGCTAGGTTCTTGTTCACTTGATGTCGTTTCTTCGCTCGAGGAAGTCACAGTTATCGTGCTCGAACTTGACTCCTCGCTTCCCTTCTTCGCATCTCCTGCGCAAGCTGCCAATGTGGCTAGCAACATAAGACAGGCGAGCAATAAGCTAATTTTCTTTCTTCCAATCGATTTTTGTAAAAAGTATCTGCGGTTTTTCATCACAAGCTCCTCTTCTTAATCAGCTAAGTCCAAGTAGTCCGATAAAAATTCTTCTAATTCGGTTAGGCTTAAATTCTCTGCCTTGCCGTAATAATAGTTGTTATCTCGGGTGAAAACCCAAGCTAGTCGGTTATCTCTGCTGAAGACATTTAGGTCTTGACCGCCAAGGGCCATGGTAATCTGCTCATCATCCGCTTCAATGTAAGGATTCTCTTGCAGGGCCATCTCGGCAATAGTGAATTCGACTACCTTGGTGGTGTCAGCCTCAGCTTGCCACATTTCCTTTCGCAAACTGATCGCCTGCCCGTCACGGGTAGCTACTTCGCTGTCTTCCCCAGTCAGCTCATATCCACTAACTGATACGCGATCTTCGGTGGATTCATTTGTGTCAACCATCGCCTCTTCCGCATCTTGCGTCTCTTCGACTTCTGCTTCTATTGCTGATGACACTTCGGCTCGTTCGGGGGCAGCCACTTCGTGGGTTTGTGCTCCTTCAGTACTTGGTGCATCGCCAACTTCCATAGGTTCGGCGTAGCTGGAACTCTCTACCATAGCAGAATCCATAGGGGCAATTACCTTCGGTCCAATAATGAGAATAAAGGCCGCCGCTACAGCGGTTGCTAAGCCGCCAAGGCCAAGTCGCAACCAGGGTGATGTGGTCTTTTTTTCTCTAGGTCTTTCCGTCTGATTCTCTAGAGTATTTTGTGCTTCGACACCTTGCTTCATCTGTTCTAAGCGCTGGGCTTCTGCTAATTTTGCTTTGATCGAAGCTACTCTTTCTTCAGGGGATTTCATTCCAACACCTCCCCTCGTTCTAGCACTTGGGCTAGTTTCTTTTTTGCACGATAGATGTAATTATCAATTTGCTTGACGGACACATCCATGATCTCTGCAGCCTCCTCATAGTTAAACTCTTCAAAGTAAATGAGCATGACAGCCTGCCGATAATGATCTGGGAGCGTCTTCAACGCATCATGTAACTGCCTCTTCGTTTCATCTGCCTCTATCCGTTGAAAAACGGTGTCTTCTTCCCTGAGTTCATGGGCAACATCGTCCGCATTGACCCAGGTGAAATGCTTACTGCGTTTGAGAAAATTTAACGCTTTGTTCCTTCCGATTTGAAAGAGGTAAGTCTTGAATTGACTTTCTCCACGAAAGCTTGGCTTTTTCAGCAAAAGTTCAACGAAGCAATCCTCCATGAGATCTTCTGCCGTATGGTAGTTGTGAACATATGAATTGATAAACAGCAGCAGTGGGTTTCCATAGTGTTCCACTATGATCGTCATCTGTTCCTCATCGCCGGCTAGGAACTGTTCATATGCTCTCGCTCCTATGTCCATAACGAACCCTTTCTATTTCCCCTTTCACTTACTTGGACAAGCGACCGGAGAAAATTCCTCACTTATTTACAAAAATCTTTATGCTTTCATCATACACGAAAAACGTCTGCTCTTCATCGAGATAAACAATAACGCCTGCAAAGCTACGATACGTAGCCTTGCAGGCGCTTTTCGAAAACAAATATTATCTTTCCTCGCGGAAATAATTGGTGCCCAAAGACTTGGGCGGCTGGTTTTCCTGCCTGTTCTTCATCGAAGAAACGACGAGGACGAGAATTGTCACTAGGTAAGGGAGCATCTTGAAAAGCTCTTGGGTAGCCCTGTTCAAATTAGGAATAAAGAGGTAGACGATGTAGAGGCCTCCGAAGAGGATGGCCCCCCAAATTGCCTTCGTAGGCCGCCAGCTAGCAAAGATAACCAGGGCAATGGCTAACCATCCTCGGTCGCCGAAACCACCGTTGGACCATACGCCGTTGGTGTAGTCCATAATGAAGTAGAGGCCGCCCAAACCGGCAATCATGCCACCGATGATGGTGGCCATGTACTTGTATTTCGCCACCGACAAGCCCGCCGCATCCGCGGTGGCAGGACTCTCACCCACCGCCCGCAAATTCAAGCCAACTCGCGTTTTGCTAAGGATATAGCCGGCAACAACCGCTATAATAATCGCCACATAGGCTAAGAAGCCGTAGGAGAAAAAGATCGATCCAATTGGTCCCAGATTGTCTGTGAAAGGAAGGGTTGTCCGAAAGAGCTTACTCGTCTCTACCAAAGCGATGGATCCACCTTCGCCAAAGAGAGTCGCAAGGGACCCACCGAAAAAGTTACCAATGCCGGTACCTAACGTGGTAAGAGCCAAACCCGTAACGTTCTGGTTAGCCCGAAGGGTAATCGTCAGGAAGCTATAAATGAGGGCCATAAGGGCTGACCCCACCAACGTACACAACAAGGGAATCAGAATGCCTAGAACGGGATTAATGGACTCCACTGCCCTTTCATAAAAGAAGGCGCCAATAACACCGCTTACGCCACCAACGTACATAATACCGGCGATACCAAGGTTTAAGTTGCCGGACTTTTCCGTAACAATCTCGCCGGTAGCTCCGAAGAGAAGAGGAATGCCTTGGACAACAGCCCGTTGAATAAAGAGAATTAACGTAGTCATTATTCTTTTGCTCCTTTCCTCTTACGGAAGTGAATCTCGTAATGGATAAAAAACTCCGATCCAATGATAAAGAAGATAACAATGCCCGTGATGATATCGGTAATCGAGTCATTCAAGCGGAAGGTCATGGCGATTTCCCTTGCCCCTCTTTGTAAGAAGACGAGGAGGAAGGAAGGCAGGATCATCCACAAGGGATCAAACTTAGCCAACCAAGAAACCATAACGGCGATAAAGCCTTGGCCACCAGCCGTACTCATGGAAATCGTGTGGTCGGTTCCCGCAACCAGGAGGAAGCCTGCGATACCGCAAAGGGCTCCGGATAGGGCAACGGTACGAAGGATGACCTTCGGTACATCAATACCTACGTAATGGGCCGTCTTAGGACTTTCACCAACCACGGCAATTTCGTAGCCATGCTTGGAATACTTCAAGTAAAAGTAAACAAATACGAGAACAACAACAACAATAAGGACGTTTAATAAATACTTTTGATCAAATAAAGTTGGTAACCAACCCGCTTCCGTCTGGGGGTTAATCAAGCCAATCTTGCCAGAGTTCTGGGGTGACTCCCAAAGAACGACAAAGAAGGAAACAAGCTGCATGGCCACATAATTCATCATTAAGGTGAAGAGGCTTTCATTGGTTCCCCACTTGGCGCGGAAGAAGGCGGTGATAGCTGCCCAAATTAAACCGGAGATTACAGCGGCAACGAACATGACGGGAATAAGAACCGGAGCTGGTAAGATATCGCCGAAATAAATCATGCAAGCGGCAGTAGCCAATCCACCGATTAGCACTTGCCCTTCTGCGCCCAAGTTCCAAAACCGCATCTTGAAGGCCGGAGTGATAGCCAAGGCGATGATCAACAGAATGGCGGTGTTTTGTATCGTTGTCCAGACTTTTCTGCTGGATCCCATACTTCCTTCCAACATCGTTTGGAAAGCATCGATAGGATTGAGTCCAGTGAACAACATGATGACAATCCCTGAAACGAGAAGGCCCAGCAAGATGGCGATGCCTCGGATGAGGATGGCCCGGCTTTGCTTAATGTCGGTCCTCTTCGTAATATGGATGAAGGGTTCTTTTTTAGTTAGTGCGCTTTCCATCGGCTTCCCCCCTTCCTTTCACCATGTTGAATCCAATCTCTTCTTTCGTAATAGTCTTCCCATCAAAGGGGCCATACATCTTGCCATGACTTAGAACCAAAATCCGGTCGCAAAGGGCTAAGAGGACATCCAAGTCTTCACCGACATAAATGACGGCAACGCCTTGCTCCTTCTGCTCGTTGAGCAAATCGTAAATCTTGTAGGATGAGTTGATATCCAAGCCACGCACGGGATAGGCGGCCATGAAGACCGTTGGATGAGAGGCAATTTCCCGACCGACGAGAATTTTCTGGACGTTGCCACCGGAGAGCTTTCGAACGGGCGTATCAGCCGATTCCGTTGCAACCTCCAACCGCTCAATAATCCGCTCAGCCAAGGTCCGGGGTGCTTCCCTTTCTACGAAGACAGAAGATCCGGCTTGGTAAGATCTGAGCATGATGTTGTCTACAATGTTCATGTTGCCAACCAAGCCCATGCCAAGACGATCCTCAGGAACGAAGGATAAACGGACACCCAAGTCTCGGATTTCCATCGCGTTCTTGTTGATAAGGTTAGTCTCTTCTTTCGTCACCGTATCTCGATAGAGAATCTTACCTTCATCAATTTCCTGGAGGCCTGCAATGGCCTCCAATAGCTCCTTCTGTCCCGAGCCGGCAATGCCCGCAATGCCAAGGATTTCGCCTGACTTAGCCGTAAAGGATACATCATCCAAGAGGATATCCCCCTGATAACCCTTCACGGTGACATGGTCAACCAAGAGGCGGTCTTGGGCATCGACGGGATCCTTCCGCTCGATATTCAAACTGACCGTTTCACCTACCATCATGTCGGTTAAGAGCTGGGGATCCGTATCTGCTGTATCTACGGTTGCGATATATTGCCCTTTTCGTAACACGGTGACCCGGTCAGAGATGGCCATAACCTCGGACAACTTATGGGTGATGATAATAATCGACTTCCCGTCATCTCGCATCCGTCGTAACACGTCAAAGAGGCGGTTGGTTTCCTGAGGAGTGAGCACAGCAGTAGGCTCATCCAAGATAAGAAGATTAGCTCCCCGATAAAGGACCCGAATAATCTCCACCGTCTGCTTCTCCGAAACCGACATGTTATATATTTTTTTCTTGGGATCGATATGGAAGCCATACCGATCAGCTATCTCTTGAATTTTTTTAGCAGATTCAGCCAAATCGTATTCTTCGTCATCCAAACCGAGAACGATGTTCTCCGTCGCTGAAAAGACATCAATGAGCTTAAAGTGCTGGTGAATCATCCCAATTTGAAGGCTGTGGGCAGCTGCAGGCGATGTGATCACCACCTCTTTCCCATCGATAAATATTTTGCCGTGGTCGGGAAAGTAAATTCCGGCAATCATATTCATAAGGGTGGTCTTGCCAGACCCATTCTCACCAAGAATGGCAAGAATTTCGCCCTTATTCACGGTCATGCTGATGTTGTCATTCGCAATGACGGATCCAAAAGATTTGGTGATATCCACCAATTCCATGGCCAAGTTGGACATGAGCTATCCTTTCTACTATGCCTACCAATAGACAAGGACGGTCTACTGACCGCCCCGGTATTAAGTTATCTTATGTTGATGCCGTCAATGTCGATATCGAAATATGGCGCTGAACGGAATTCGGATTCAAGGAAGATACCATCTTCGATTACTTCTGTGTCAGGAGTAAAGTCCGGATCTGAATCAACGTCAGCTTGGTAAGAATCTAAAGTATTACCATCCACTGTAAACTTCGCTGTATCGAATACATAGATTTCTTCATTCTCGAGTTGTGCGCGTAACTCTTCCACTTTTTCAGCTGTACCCTCGGCTACAACATCTTCATTTAGAGGGCCAAGTACCGCTGTACCTTCCTTCAAACCACCAGAGAAGTCCTGCTCAATAGGCGTACCGTTGAGGACCGCTTCCACAATGTGGGTGAAGTATGGTTGCCATGAGATGTGAGATGAAGTCAATGCTGTTGTTGGACAAGTATTGATGGTCGATCCGTTGTAAGCCACGTTAGGAACACCTGCCGCCTCACAAGCGGTAGGGGCTCCCATGGAGTCCGCGTGTTGAGATATGACCACACAACCGTCTGCAATCAACGTATTGGCTGCTTCTTTTTCTAAAGCCTCGTCGTACCAAGAATTGGTGAAAACAACCTCCATCGTAGCTGATGGACAAACTTCGCGAACGCCTAGGAAGAATGCAGTGTAGCCTGACTTAACTTCGGCAAATGGCATTGCGCCAACGTAACCGACTTTAGCTTCATCTTCTGTAATTTCGCCATTCTCAATCATTTCATTCATCTTATAGCCGGCAACGACGCCAGCCAAAAACCTTGCTTGGTGAATCTTTGCAAAGGCGTTAAAGTAGTTATCTAAACCTGAAGTGTGGGCTTTGGTGCCTGTTGCATGGCAAAATAGAACATCCGGATTTTCTTCTGCTACAGCCAAGATATAGTCCTCATGACCGAAGGAATCTGCAAATACCAGATCTGCTCCCCAGTCTACCAGTTCCTCTGCTGCTTCTTGCGCTTCGTTGGACTCAGGGACGTTGGTAATGAAACGAACCTGCTCATTGGTTAAGCCCAATTCTTCTTGCATCGCCGTTGCAGCATCCATGAAGTTTTTGTCGTATGTAGAGTTTTCATCATGTAAAAAAATAAAGCCGACTTTAATATCCTCTTTCGCTACTCCTTCAGTTGTGCCTTCGGTTTCTTGTCCTGTCGATTCCTCGTTGCCCCCGTCATCCGACCCGCAAGCGGCTAAGCTGAACAGTACAACAAGTGCTAGTAGAAGTGCCATTCCTTTTTTCATTCATTCCTCCTGTTTTTTAGGTGCTCGCATTCCATCGCTCAGCAGAAAACCTTCATTACCTAAAATAAAAAAAGACCCTCTACACGAGTGTCCATTACCAAATTTTCGAATCTTGCGAAACGAAAGCAATACCAATAGTCGCAACTGAGGCGTGCGGTAGAGACGTCTGGGCCATTCCATCCAGACCTATATTGATAACGACAGTTATTCTGTTGATGTATTTATCCTAACAAGGAACGAGACGAGTGTCAATGTAATAAATGCTAAGTTCAATCTAAATGCTTTAAGGAATTTCACCAACAATGCTCAACAAATTTCCTTACCTAGTTTCCTTGCCTATAAAAAAGGCAGGGGGTTAGAAGCTTTCACATAGGGATTGAAAAAACAGGTGAATAGCTTTAAAGGTTAGCAAGACAAAGACCACACTCAAAATAACTTCTGGTGTGGTCTTTGTTATTGATTTAGATAAATTAAAATTAATCTATAGTTTTCAACTTGTTATTTATTAACTACCATAGTAATTAAGCTTTAAGCTTAGTGACTTTAAATATAAGAAGTATTGCTACTTAATTATTCCGTATGGTAATTGATTTTTTTCTAAAAAAATATCATCATATGTCGTTATAGAGTCAAAACTTGTAATAAAAGTAAGAGTAACCATTGTAGAATGAGAATCAATGTTATCAAATTTTATCCTACTTGCTTCCACTAATCTTATTTGTCTTTGCATTGCGGGAAGAAAATCCTTTTCTTTATTTAAAGAGTTAACTTTATCTAAAAGTAATCTGATGTAATCAAATACGTATTCTCCAAATTTAATAGACTTTTCTTTAGAAACAAGAGCTCCCTTGTGAACAACATCATTTCTTAAATTAACCATACTTCTCTTTAAATAAGGTGGTTCCTCTTTAAAGAAACTAGTCCAAAGAAAGTAAAAAGCTCCTAGTTGTCTTTCAGATTGATTGGAAACTTGTTTCCAAATATTTTTAAAATTAACATCAGGATTATTAGAATGCATAATTATTTCAATAGCATATTCAAAAAATCTTTCTAAAGATGCATTATAAGTTGTAATTGCTTCACGATAATAACCATCTATTATGCAATAAGTAGCTTGTTGAAATAGTAATTCATATAACTCATTTTGCAAGTAAAAAGTTGTACTATGACCTTTATCACACTTATATGAATAATACGGAATGGTATTATATAATTCTATTTCTGGGAACCCATTATGTACATAGTTAGAAAAGAATGAGCCCATTTTTTCTAAATCATCATTTGGAACATTCTTAATACATTCATGACAAACAACTTGTAACTTCATTTTTCAACTCCTTCCCCCCAGTTAAATTAACTTAGTTGATCTTATAGGGTTTTTTTAACCTTAAAACTGTTTCGGCTTTATTCTTCCAATACTTCATTAATAATCTGTGCCATTTGTCGATTGTTAAGCTGCTCGCGGAAATGAACTTTATACCCATCTTGCGATAATATATCGAAAAATACTCTAGCACATTTTAGATTCGCCTTTTCCGTGTCTCTTAAATTAGTTTTATCCTCTACATCCTTTGTTTCAACTATAATATTCAATTCTTTATCGCCATTAGATTTTTTAACTATATACATGAAGTCTGGGCTATACATCCCACCAGTTATTGTTGGTATAGGAATACTACTGCGTGGAATTTTACCATAAACAACCACTTTATCAATACCTGCCATAAGATTCTTTTTCTCTAAAGGAGAATCATAAGCAAAGGCATCATACAGATATTTTTCACTAGGAGTGCCTTCTGCAAGCTTTGTACCTATTCTACCTTGAGTAATTTCTTTACGTGGACTACCATCTTCAAATGAAAGTGCAGTAGACCCAACAGGAGTAGAACTTTTGGTATAGTGGAACCTACCTTGCAAGTTTTCATTTTTCCATTCTTGAAATTTTTGTATTATGATACTTACAGTATTTTCAT
>CAYMYX010000020.1:14827-29071 GCA_964394795.1 uncultured Peptoniphilaceae bacterium | reverse complement strand
ACTATTGATAGTATGTCGCCCCAAGCAGCTGATGTTATCGTCTGGAGCTCCTTAGATTTTATTAAGAGCTCTTTGTTCAATAGCTTAAAGCCCCCATAGTAAACGGGTACCAGACCTAAGAGAATCCAGAAGATGCTTTGGTTCTGAAAGTATAGAATGATTAGAATAACGGATGCTACAACCATCTTGGAACGAATTAAAAGATAATCTCCTGTCAGATAGGAATACGTGCTGTTTACGCCCATAATCATTCTTTCAAGTAAGGTCATCGGTCCGTTTTCATTGATGAAGTCATAGTTTAATCTATAGTATGAGCCCAAATAAGACTGGAAATTAGTTATATTAAAATTCTTCGCAAACTTTTCTCTGATAATAGTCACAACGATTTGTAAAACAGCAAGTCCAATCATCACCAGTACAAGTGTTCTGATTCGATGGCCATCTATCGCTAAGCCCTGTGCCGTCCAGTAGTTTATCAAAAGCGGACTTGCTAATGCTAAGATGCTTATTATGATAAAGCTAGTAACCATCATCCATTTAAACCTACTATATGCTTTCATCTCAAAATCCCTTCATGAAATTATTCATATAGTTTTCAAAGTTATCCTTGTTGTAAATGTACCTTGCGCCCTTTCCTTCCTTAGAATCGATATGCAAGGATACTAAACCAGTTTCCATTAAAGTAGACAAATGGTGATTAATTGTAGATAAGGAAACCCCAGTAGCTTCAGATAATTCTTTTGAGGTCTTGGGTTGATCTTTCAATGCGTCGATTATGGCAAGCCTAGTGCTATCCGCTAGAGATTTGAAGACTTCAAGATAGTCAACCTTGGCCTCTATCAAATCCTTATAATTGATTGGCAGAATTAAGAGACTTCCACTTTGGCTGAAATAATGAAATTTATATTCACTACTTAAACTTGAGTCGATATATATCCTAGGTTGATCAACTTTTATCTTTAATTTATTCTTGATTTTTTCCAAATCAAGAGAATCAATGCTTATCTCTTCACCGTTATTTCTAACATCTGGATCTGTTTCCTCGAATATAATCTCAGTAAAGTCAGTTGAATAGAGATAAAGATAGGAAAGCTTATTACGCTCATCTTCCAATATTTTCTCTATAATATTCTCGCTTACCCCAAATGTTTCTTCAAAAAACTTAGCCTTAACGTTGATATCTAGCTCCCTAACCTCATTCAAGTATGCCCAAGCAGCAAACTTATCAATGACTGCTTCGTCAACATTATCAATCGCCATAGTCTTATAACTTTTATAGATATCGAACATGGCAATTCTCCTTTCATATTTATGATAGTATTTATTTTTAGTTTCGTCAATATGAAAGTATTGTTTTTTATCTATGAAAGTAAAAAAGATGAGCACTTCGAAAAGCGCTCATCTCCTTAATCAAATTTTATAACATCACCCTAGATGGCGTAAGAAACTGTTTATGCCTGATCAGCCATTCTCAAATACGCCTCATACCGTTCCCTTGCTGCTAATTCGGCATCAGCATACAGCTCTGAAGCCTCTTCAGGGAAGGCAGATTGAAGGGATGCGTAGCGGACTTCACCTTGGAGGAACTCTTGGAAGTCAGCCGTTGGTTCCTTGGAATCGAGAACGAAGGGGTTCTTGCCCTGTTCGCGAAGCTCAGGATTGAAGCGCCATAAGTGCCAGTAACCGGCATCGACGGCTTCTTTTTCTCTTCGTTGGGTCTTGCCCATACCGGCTTTAAGGCCATGGTTGATACATGGGGAGTAACCAATCACGAGAGATGGCCCGTTGTAGGCTTCGGCTTCACGGATGGCCTTCAAAGTTTGCTGCTGGTTGGCACCAAGGGCAACTTGGGCGACATAGATGTAGCCGTAGCTGGACATCATGAGACCTAAGTCTTTCTTGCGGACCCGCTTACCGGATGCGGCAAACTTGGCGACTGCGGCAATCGGTGTGGACTTGGAGCTTTGGCCACCTGTATTGGAATAGACTTCGGTATCGAAGACGAAGATATTGATGTTCTCGCCGGAGGCAAGGACATGGTCAATACCGTCAAAGTCAATATCGTAAGCCCAACCGTCTCCGCCGAAGAGCCATACGCTCTTCTTGATGAGGAAGTTGCTGAGGGACTGAATATTCTTCAGCGCTTCATCAGCTTCGGCATTGTCTGTCTTATCGTACAGATACTTCTTGATTTCTTTTTCCAGCCGCTTGGTCTCTTCGTGGCTTCCCATATTATCTAGCCACTCTTGGAAGAGGTCGTTGAGTGGGCTGGCCACTTTGGCGGCCATGAACTTATCCATCTCCACCGCTAACTGATTGCGGTTGCTCTTTTCAGCGAGCATGACCCCATAACCAAATTCGGCATTATCTTCAAAGAGGGAATGAGCCCAAGCTGGTCCTTTGCCTTCGGCATTCATGGTGTAAGGCACGCTAGGTAGTGAGCAGCCCCAAACAGAGGAACAACCGGCGGCGTTGGTAATGTACATGTGGTCACCGTAGAGTTGGGTGATCAGCTTCGCGTAAGGGGTCTCGCCACAACCGTTGCAGGCACCGGAGAATTCAAGCAATGGTTGCTTGAACTGGGTATTCTTGACTGTCGTTGGTTCAACCAGGTCATCCTTGTAACCAACTACCTCATGAGCATATTCCCAAAGGTCTTTCTGTTTAGGCCCTTGCTCTTGGAGTGGCTTCATCACCAGGGCTTTTTCCTTGGCTGGGCAGATGTCGGCACAGTTGCCACAACCCGTACAGTCTAGCGGTGAAAGTTGGATGCGGAAGTTATAGCCTTCCACGCCCTTGCCGATGGCTTCGATGGTTTCGAAACCTTCTGGTGCATTCGCTTTCTCTTCATCAGTGAGAAGATATGGGCGGATAACGCCATGAGGGCAGGAAACGGAACACAAGTTACACTGGATACAGTTTTCCGGTTGCCACTCAGGGATGTAGGTTGCGATGCCCCGCTTCTCAATATGGGTAGTACCGGTAATGTAGCGGCCATCGTCGTAAGGCAAGTAGCTAGATACAGGGAGTTCGTCATCCTTCAGCTCGAGGACTGGACGGACCATCTCCTTGTAGAAGTCCGGTTCGTCTCTGACTACCGGCTCGTCTTCTGCTTGAGCCCAGTCTGCAGGAACATCTACTTTGTGGAGGCGGTCAAGGCTTAGATCGACGGCACGGTTGTTCATGTTGACGACATCTTCGCCCTTGTTCCCATAACTCTCCAGGATGGAATCCTTTAAGAGGGAGATTGCCTGATCGATCGGTAAAATGTTAGCTAATTTGAAGAAGGCGGTTTGGATGACCATATTCGTCCGATTTCCTAGACCAACTTCCTCAGCCACAGCTGTAGCATTGATGGTATAGAACTCAATTTCGTTTTCAGCCAAGTACCGCTTCATGGAAGCAGGTAGGTGCTCGTTCAATTCCTCATCGCTCCAGATGGTATTGAGGAGGAAGGTTCCCCCCTTCTTTAAGCCCTTCAACAAGTCATACATGAAGATGTACGCTTGGGGCGAGCAGGAGATAAAGTCAGATTGATCGACAAGGTAGGCGGAGTTGATTGGTTTTTCGCTAAAGCGAAGGTGAGACACGGTCAAACCGTTGCTCTTCTTGGCGTCATAGTCGAAGTAGCCCTGCACATACTTGTCGGTATTATCACCAATGATGGTGATGGCTGACTTGTTGGCGCCGACTGTACCATCGCCACCGTTACCCCAGAACTTGCATCGAACCATGGTTGGATCCTTAATGATGAAGCCGTCTCTTGGCTCTAAGGAGAGGTGGGTAACATCGTCTTTGATGCCTAACGTGAATTCACGCTTTGGTTTTTCTTCACGGAGGTTGTCGTAGACAGCGGCAAGCATCGCAGGTGTCGTATCTTTTTGACCGATACCGTAACGGCCGCGGATGATGCGGGGGCTTTCGTCCACTTCGTTATAGGCGGCAACGACATCAAGGTACAGCGGTTCGCCTGGTGCTCCCTTTTCTTTGGTGCGGTCGAGAACGGCAATCCGTTCTACGGTCTTTGGCATCTTATCCAGCATGTGCTTGACGGAGAATGGGCGGAAGAGGTGGACTTTTAAGAGTCCAACCTTGCGTCCTTCTTTTTCTCGGAGCTCATCGACGGTTTCTTCAAGGGTGCTCGTAACTGAGCCCATAGCCACCACAACGTCGGTTGCTTCGGGGTCACCATAGTAATCAAACAGGCCATAGTTCGTGCCAATCTTCTCATTGATTTTATTGATGTTACCTTCCACGATATCCACGATGTTCTCATAGGCTAAGTTGGCGGATTCAACCCGTTGCATGTAGCCTTCCTTTTCGAAGATGCCGTGGGTGGTAGGCTCATCCGGTGTGAAGGCTCTCTCCCTCATGCGTTGGATTGCCTCCATGTCGACCATATTGATTAGGTCTTCGTATTCCCAAGTCTCAATCTTTTGGATTTCATGGGAAGTCCGGAAACCTTCGAAGAAGTGCATAAAGGGCAATCTGCCTTCGATGGCGGAAAGGTGGGCGACTGGTCCTAGGTCCATGACTTCCTGTACGGAACCGGAGCAAAACATGACGAAGCCGGTTGCTCTGGTGGCCATGACATCCTGGTGGTCGCCGTACATATTTAAGGAAACGGCAGACAAGGCCCTCGTCGCAACATGCATAACGGCCGGTAAGCGCTCACCGGCGATTTTATACATATTGGGAATCATAAGGAGGAGACCTTGGGATGAGGTATAGGTTGTAGATAAGGAACCGGTTAAGGCCGACCCATGAAGGGCTCCGGCGGCTCCCTTTTCGTTTTGCATTTCGGTGATCTGCACCGGTTTGCCGAACATATTTTCCTTGCCGGCTGACGCCCAGTTATCTACATGCTCGGGCATTGGTGATGACGGTGTAATGGGATAGATAACGGCAACTTCGGTAAAGGGATAAGATATGTAAGCCGCTGCTTGGTTACCATCCATTGAAATTCTTTTTCGCATGAATTAACCTTCTTTCATTTTCCAGGGTTAGTTATTTTGTTGTTCGTATTCATCTCTATGTTAATGAAAACGTTTGGGAAATTCAATTAATTTGACTAGATTTAATACTTTAATTGGTGAGATTTAGGACGTCGGTGTGCTTCGGTAAATTGAATCATAGGCACTCTTTTCTGCTAAACTTCCTGACCCAATTCCTCCTTAATAATCCGGGTAAACTTGCTGACGATCTTCCTTGAAATGACCCGCTCCGAATAAGCTAAGTAGAGCGGCAAGTAGACCCCTTCCTTGGTGATGGAGTAGTAGGGCATATCATCGTGGTCATCGATGCAAGAGGCGTAGGTGAAGCCGAGACCGAGGCCGGCTTGGGCCATGGCCTTCGTCATCGCCGCCGTAATATTGGGATAGGTGACGTTAAGGTTGACTGTCGTGTTGTAGAAAAGCTCCCTTGAGATCGTCCCTAAAATCGTATCAAAGTCGCTGAGAATCAAGCCAAATCGAGCGATGTCCTCCAGTCTGAGCCAGGGCCACCCTGTCTCAGACTTTTTATGTGCATATTTTTTGATGGGGTGGTCCCGCGATGTGGTGACCAAAATCTCATCATTCATCAGATGCTCAAGGTTGTCGTCCAGTTTGACGAATGGCCTCGCTAAAATGGCCACATCTAAAGTTCCATCAAGCAACTTCTTTTCAAGGGACATCGAATTGGCCTCATCCATGTTGATAACTACTTTAGGAAAGTCCTGGTGAAAACGACTCAAAATCTTGGGGGCCATATACCTGCCCCTATACGAACTGATGCCAAAGTTGATGAAGCCGCTGTCCAGCCCCTCACTGTCCCAAAGCTCTGCTTGGGCAAGCTCGTACTCCTTGACAATCTGTCTTGCCTTGGCCAAATATTCTGTAGCCGCCGCAGTTGGCTTGATACCTTTCGCCGTGCGAATAAAGAGTTGGACCCCGAGCGCTTCTTCGTATTGCTTCAAAAAACCGCTGAGGCTGGATTGGGCCATAAAGAGGCGCGCCGCAGCACCGGATATGGTTCCCTCCTCTTCCAAAGCCAATAGATAAACCAATTCTCTGAGCTGCATTTGGTCCTCCTAACATGAATATTAAGATCACTTACTTGTCATTTCTATTGTATCGGAAAAACCGATACCAGGGATAGATATTAACTTTTTGTAAACGATACCTTCATCGGTTAATATTGGAACAATATAGTTTGGAACGAAAGTTCAGAAAAGGAGGAACAATGACTAACGCATTAATGAAGGGAATTATCGACATGCACGTCCATTCCAATCCGGATATCCGGATGCGGGCTTATGATGATTTCCAGTTAATGGAAGCTGGCATTCGTGTTGGTGCGAGGGCAATAGTCTTAAAAACCCACCAGGGAACCACCATGGACAGGGCTTACTTATGCAATGAGCACAACAAAATTGTCCATGGCGGAACCAATGACTTCACGATGTTTGGCAGCATTACCTTAAATCGTCAGGTTGGAGGGCTTAACCCACTTGCCACCGAAGTCGCCCTAAAACTTGGAGCCAAGGTGGTTTGGCTACCGACCCAATCGGCAAGGCACCATCTCCGCATGAACAAGAAGGCGGAAGAAAACGTGGTTGATGTAACGAGAAACGGTGAGCTGGTTCCCGAGATGGAAGATATCCTGGCTCTGGTTAAGCAACACGATGCCGTCCTTGGCACCGCTCATATCTCCCCTGAAGAAAGCTTCCTTGTCGTCGACAAAGCGAAGAAGATGGGCATCGACAAGATTGTCGTCACCCACCCCGAATGGTGGCTGGTTGGGATGAGCCATGAAGATCAAGAGCGAATCGTCAAGGAATACGATGTGTATTTGGAAAGGTGCTATGCCCAGCCCATGGGCGGCGGTGAGTACAAGTCAAACCTCCCCGACACTTTAGACCTCATCAAGAAAATTGGAACGAAAAACATCATGATTTCCACCGATGGTGGCCAAACGGAAAACCCCAATTGGGAAATTGCCCTAGACGAATATGTCACCTATATGGAAGATAACGGCGTCAGTGTTGATGAGCTTTATCACATGACCCACACCATCCATCGCCAGCTGTTAAACATTGAATAGGAGGACCTATGAACTCTGCATTAATTATCTTAGCCATCGCCGTATCCGTATTCATTGGCTACAAAACAGGCTACAACACCGGCTTCTTTGCCATCATTTTTGCTTACCTTATCGGTAGTTTCGTGCTCGGTATGCGGCCAAGAGATGTCATTTCTGGATGGCCCATTTCAACGATGTTCGTTATTATGGCCACCTCCCTCTTCTATAACTTTGCTACAGCGAATGGAACCTTAGAAATTGCAGCTCGAAATCTACTTTATGCCTTCCGCAAGATGCCGAAGCTCATCCCCTTAGCCCTCTATTTTGCAGCTGCTATTATCGCCGCATTGGGAGCAGGCTTCTTTACGGTTTTGGCCTTCATGGCCCCAATTGCCATGCTCATCTGCGACGAATCCAAGACCGATAAACTCCTCGGTGCGGTTGCTGTTAACTGCGGTGCCTTGTCTGGCGCCAACTTCATGACCTCCGGTTCGGGTGTCATCTTCCGTGGGGTTATGACGGATGCGGGCTATGCGAACGAAGCCTTCAACTACTCCACTTGGATTTTTGTGGCCAGTGTTATCTTCTCCATCCTCTTTATCGTTGGACTAATGATTTTTACAAGCCGTAAGAGTACACAAACCGAAGCCCTACATATTGAAAAAGCTCCTGAGATGAACGAGAAGCAAAAACAAACAATGACCCTCATTGTTAGCATGGTCGTTCTCGTTCTGATCTTCCCCATCTTGAATATTATCCTGCCAAATAGTGAGATTATCTCTTATATCAACGCCCGTATTGATATCGGGTTGATTGCGATAATCTTCGCGGTCATTGCCCTCTTCCTCAAGCTGGCACCGCAAAAGGAAGTTGTTGCTAACGTACCTTGGAACACCATCATCATGATCTGTGGTGTCGGTATGTTGATCAACGTCGCTATCCAAGCCGGAACGATTGATCTCCTAGCTCAATTCTTGGGTGACAACATTCCGAACTCGCTCATCATCCTTGGCTTCAGTATTATTGCCGCTGTGATGAGTTTCTTCTCCAGCACCTTGGGCGTCGTTGTTCCTGCCCTCTTCCCTCTCGTGCCAGCCATTGCCCAATCGACAGGTCTACCGGCTGTAGCTTTCTTCGTCGCCATCGTCGTTGGTGCTCAATCTTCAGCGATTTCCCCCTTCTCCTCCGGCGGAAGCCTTATCCTTGGTAGCATTCATCAGGATAGCGAGCAACAAGACATGTTCAAGAAGCTCCTTTTTGTCGCCGTTCCTGTTAGTGTTATTGCGGCATCGGTATTCAATTACTTGATTTCGTTTATAACGACGGCTGCGTAGTATGCGGCAAAGCGAAACCCCTAAGACTTGGATAAATCCAAATCTTAGGGGTTTGACATGTTTATACAATTAATCTGCTGTTATAGTTTTATTTTCAATCTGTTCAATGATGGCTTTTTCAATATTTGACTTCGAAATTTTGAGCCCATTGGTACCCAGACGAATGACTTTCGGGTATCCTTCACTTTCTAACATAGTTAATATACTACTATGGTCACCAATATTCTTCCCCTTGTGTGGCATGGGGCCTGCTAGGATTAGGCTGTACTCATAACTGTACTTTAAGTAGGAAAAATCAGTATTGGCAATCTCCTCATAGGAGCCGTAAAGCTCTAATCTATCCTTTCTTATATTTAAATCTTTAAATAAACCATGTATTTTGTTAACCGGTACAGAACACTCCCCAATGATTACAATTTTTCCTGAAGGATAACTCTCAAAACCTGTTGTAGGTTTATTAAAGATAAGATTCTCTAATCCAAGTTCCATTAATACAGCATTCAAATTGCCATTCTCATTGGCTTCTACTAATCTCTTATTGATCAGTAGAAATGCATCAGCCATTAGCTCATTCAGTTCTTGGGGAGATAAATACACTATAACACCTCTTCTATTACTTCCTTCTGACGGCTTTCTAGAATATCCTTTTGAATCTCAAGTAGATTTATTTGGTTCTCGATTTCCAAGAATTTATTGGCAAGGTCTTTCTGCTTTTGTAATGGAATCTCGGGAAGCGACAGTTTCTTTAAATGACTTAAACTGATATTGCTAATGGGCCCATCGCTGGCTATACGGCCAAGTTGATCTTGCCCTTGTACGCTGTTCAAATACATGGCGATAAAGACAGGGTCAAACTTATCCGTGTTTACCTCAAAGATATATAGGTTATTTGTTGGTATAACGTCGATATTATTTTTCTTTCGATAAATTCCACATTTGAATGGAGCAGTCCTAGACAGTAGCAAACTATTATCCTTCAAAATGCTTGGTGCATATTCTAAAGGTAGTTCTTCGAGGAATCCCATATCATCATTAATTTGACCACGATCCCCAATATCTCTTATTTGCATATATTGAGTCTCTGATTCTTTGGCAATACTAAGATTTTCTAGTTCTTGTTTTTTAAGCGCTGGACCCCTGGTTACTTCCTTAATGGCATCATTCATAGTTAACGAAGAATTCTTGTTGTATTCTTCTCCGATGTATCGTTTAGGATTAAGATTATCTTCATCTATATAATTATTAGTGAAATCAATTAGGTACTTCTTTTCCTGATAGCGCTCAACGATTGCCTTAATATTGTCATCAGTTAAGGTATTTCTCCACCTATCCCGAGTGAATAAATCCGTAGCATCAACCATATTTACTTTCTTACTGTCTTTTTTTAACAACAAGATACTAATTGGCTGATTGGTGTAGGGTAAAAGCTGTTCAGGTAAGTTTATAATGCCCTCTAGATAATTTCTTTTCAGAAGGAAATGGCGGACAAATCGATCGCCATGGTGTAATAAGGAGTTGCTCCTCACTAAAGAGATGCCACGACCCGAATCGTTAAGATGAGTTAGAAGGGAAAGAACGCTCATCCATTCCGCAGATGCAATTTTATTGGCTTCTTTTATGAGTACAGCTAATTCGCTCGAATCAATCTGATGTCTTACATCTGCCATACGTAGACCCATAGGAAACTGGTTGAACACTTTATCATAGGTCTTTGTTGTTCTACCAAACATATTGCCCATTTGGTAGTTAATGTCTTGTTTGGTTACATAAGCTTTCAACATAGCCGTGACAAAATTTTCTGCAGAAATTTCTATCCCCGAATACTTTGCCTTTGGATTAATCATACTAGCCAGCGTTAGGAAATTGCCCACGCCTGAACCCAAATCAACAACTTCCTCTTCATCTTGAATATCCAACAACTCCAAAGCTAGGCGGATGAGAGAATCCGGGGTTGAGTTTTCAACGCCATTCTCACGAAAGTCATTGTCTTGGTCGTAGGTTACTAAATACGACTCGAATTCTTCACTCGTAAAGGAGTCTACTAGCTTTTCAAGTAATTCCGGTTTCAAATTCTCCTTAACTTCATCGAGGTATTTTTTTACCAGGCCATCCTTTTCAACTTTCTCCAACGTTTTACCTTTATGTGTCATATAGGCAAGGAAGGCTATTCCATATTTGAATTTTATTCCTGTAGTTCTTACAGTATCGCTTAATGCGCTCGCCAACTTTCTTACATCAACTTCTTTTAAAGACTTATAGTATTCGAGATTTTTGTTAGACACATTGGCCTCCTAGGTTATTTATAACTTTTTTGGTTATTATATACCAAAACCCTTATTTTGTCAATGGTTATTTATAACCTTTGGTTTTAGGGATAAAAAAGGGGCTGCTGCAAAATAGCCCATAAGGTGACCCCATAAAGTTGGATCTTTTATCCAATTTTATCGGGTGTCTCCTTAATTTTTCATTATGCACTACTCCCCAGACACGCTAATAAATCATTTTTTTATATTATCGAAATATGTTTTATTCTACCGTCCAAAAGGCCTAAAACGTGGGCCATCCACCCGACCCCAAAGCCACAACAAAAAAGAGGACTTGGTAATTTGCCAAGTCCTTCTTTGTTTTATAGGGTCTATTTTGCAACAGCCCCTTGGGATTACTCATATATATCATGAAATTTCGTTGTTGTTTCTCACTCCTCCACTAAATCAAACTCCACTCCCACCTTCTCAGTCAACAGCTCATAGGCTTCCGCTTCTCTCAGCACAAAGGTATCGTCATCAATAAACTCTAGGACAAGAGTCCATTCTTCATCTTCATTGACTAAGAACAGTTCCTTCCCTTCCTGGATATAGGTAAATACCGGAGTATAAGATACAACGGCAGATGGTGAGAAAACTATCCCATCGGCATCTATACGAAACGCCGCTTGGTGACTAATGTCTTCCGTCGAGTTGTCGATGTAGGTTCCCTCTTGCAGTGTAAAATCTTCACAGGCGCTGAGCGTCAATACAGCTGCTACTAGAACCAGCATTAGGAAGATATTCCTTCGTTTCATTAGTTCCCTCCTCGATCTAACAGCAGATGTTTAACCGCCAAAACCGGATGATATAGGATTATGCGGGGACCTGAAAAGCGCATGGCCCTCTTAATCTTCCCTCGCATCTCCTCGTTGTAACAATGGACGGTACACTTGCTGCAGAAAGTTTTTGTCTCCATGAAAGGGCAGGCTTCGACCCTTGCGCTAGCGTAATCTAAAAGCTCTTGGCATTCTGGGCAAATATTGGGGCCATGCCTCTTCCGACAATACAGCTCAATCATCAGCTTTACAATTTGAATCTCTTTATTTCGTTTTTCTTGTAGCAGGTCTTGGTGACCTAGTTGTTTGGTTTCCATGTGGACTCCTGATGTTTCTAATACAATTTACTCATCAGCTATCTTTACCTTATTATACTCCATTTGTTAATATTGAGAAAATATAGGCAAGTGAATAAGTATGTGGCTGCCCCAATCAGGGTATATGTAGTTTAGCTAAAAACAAAGAGACGAACAGATAGAAAAACACCAATGGATAAATGTATAAGGAGATCAAAATGAATATTACCGATTTATTGAGAAACAGCGGAGCGTTAGGTCAACTAGCCAGCCAGTATAACTTAGGAGACAACCAGGTTGAGGATGTAGTGAAGAGCGTTCTTCCTGAGTTTTCGAAGAACATCAACCGAAACACGGCAAATCCAGACGGGTTAAAGTCCTTTATGGATGCGATAAATGACCACAAAAATGACCCAGTCGACGACATGCTGAATAACATCAGAAACGTTGACTCCAACGATGGTGACAAGATTTTGGGCCACATCTTTGGTAACGATAAGCAAGAAGTGGAAAAAAGAGTATCCAAGAACCAAGGTATCGACATTGGAAGTGTTAGCGGTATTCTCAAGAACTTAGCACCACTACTCATGGGCTTATTTGGAAGACAAGTAGCTAATCGTTCTAATTTAACCGGATCAACCGGTGGTGGTTTCTTAGAATCCTTCTTAGGCGGCGATTCTCCAGTAGCTGGTGGTTTACAGTCTATGTTGGATAGAGACGGCGACGGGGACATCATGGATGACACCTTAGGCAGATTCCTATAAAGCACAAGGGACTATCGAAAGATAGTCCTTTTTTTGTGCAAAAAAAGAGAGGCTGGCGTCACTCTTAGCGCCAGTCTCTCTGAGGTTGTTACAACAGTTCTATTGTTTGTTGGTGTTTAGCGGTTTCGGCCTTTGCCTTGTCCGCCCTGACCGCCACCGATTTGCTTACCACTGCCGTCCATTGGGCGGGTTCCGAAGTTATCGCATACGCCGTCGTTGTCGGCGTCTACGAAGTCTTCACTTAGACCTAGACCTTGTCCTTGGCCTTGACCAGCAAATGCTTGGTTGCCTTTACCTTGATTTGCGTTCATTTGGTTGCCGTTGCCTTTACCTTGGTTAGCATTCATTTGGTTGCCGTTGCCTCTGCCCATGCGGCCTCCCCAGGCTTGTCGGGAACCGATAACTAAACAGTTGTCACAAACTCCATCGCCATCTTCGTCTATGTAGTTTATGCCTCTTCCCGCTGCTTGTGCCGTATTCGCTTGAAGTCCTCCCATAACGATTAATGCTAAGGCAAAGACTGCCACTACTTTCAAAATACTCTTTTTCATTTTTTTCTCCTTCTTTCTTTTCTGTGCTACTGGGTCCCTGTGACCTTCAGTGTCTACATCATACAGGGTGTATATGACATTCAAAGGGAAAAAATGTGACGGTTCTGTGAACTTTTCAACTTTCCATCTATTTTTCATAAAGCTCGTTGTAATAGTCCAAAAGGTGGCTGCTTTTGGTCTCGACTTGCTGGATTGCAACGCCTTTCGCTCGCAAGTCATCTAATGCTTGAAGGAAGGCCTCTTGGTTTTTGGTGACGTAGGTCGATGAATTAGTATCGATGGCTTCAAAATCGCTATATGCTGCCAAAACTGAGTTAGGTTCAACAAGCGTAATATGGTAACTCGCCGCCCGATCTTCTCGAGCAACTTCCTTAGCGATGACGCCGTCCTTGAGGAAGATGACCCGGTCAGCAATATCGCTCATCTCGTCCAGTTGGTGGGAGGAGAAGAGGATGGCCATGTTCCTGTCGTTCCCCAATTCAAGAATGGTATCTTTGAAGTGCTTGGTCATGGTTGGGTCGAGGCCGTTGGTGGGCTCGTCGAGAATGAGGAGCTTGGGGGACCGCATGATGGCTAGGGCAAGGGCTAAGCGCTGCTTCATGCCCATGGAGTAGGTGGAGGTTTTCTTGTTGATGCCATCACCGATGTTGATGAAGGCAGTCGCCTCCTCTTCCTTTTCTTTGGGAAGCTTAAAGAGCTTAGCGACGGTCCGGACATTTTGCTTACCGGTCATGTCGTAGTAGAGGCCGGGAGATTCGATTTGGCAGGCCAAGGGGCGGAGGGCCTTCCGCCGATTTTTGGCTAGGTCTACTCCGTCGATTTCAATTTGTCCGCCATTAGGAAAGAGGAAGCCGGCTATGCATTTGAGGGTAGTGGACTTGCCGATGCCGTTGGGTCCTACAAAACCAACGATTTCGCCCGGAGCCACGTGGAGATTGACATCCTTCAAGACGTGATTTGACCCAAAAGATTTTTTCAAGTTTTCAACTTTTAACATAGGGACCTCTCAATCTTTGATATCTATGCGGTTCACGACAAGGTTTATGCCAATGATCGAAATGAGGGCAAGCAAGACATTGGTCAGGATAAACCAATAGGGGCTATAGACGGTGTCCGTTCGCCAAGCTTCGTTAAGGTAGAGGGCTTGGACGGGAT
>CAYMYX010000020.1:0-14727 GCA_964394795.1 uncultured Peptoniphilaceae bacterium | reverse complement strand
GGACGGGATAGTCGGCTTGGCCAAATTCGAAGACAAGGCCAGTAATTAGGAATTGGATAATCATGAGCAAGATAAACCCAAACAGCACAAACAAGAAAGATCTGAGGACCTGACCGATAATCAGGCTACCTCTTCCCTTGTCCGCCAAGAACCAAATCTTATAGGACCCTTGGTTGACCTCCTTGGTGTAGGCGTCGATGGCGAAGGCAACGAGAAGGAAGACGAGGACCATAGAGGCCGGTGCCGACACCAGAAGCTTAGTCATCTTCCAAGCGGTGGGTTCGTAGGGGTTGGTATCCAGTTGCAAGTTTTTTTCTCGTAGCCAGTCCGAAACAAGGATATCCTCCTCAATCTCTCGGATTGATTTACCGTAGCTGTTGAGGTGGGTGTCGTCTATGGCCCCCTCTTCGTAGGCTTTCAGCATGCGGACACTGAGGCTGTAGAGCGCATCGACAAGCCTTTCCTCATCCAAGTCGGTGGTCGCCTCCCCGAAATCTTTGCCGTAGGAGAAGTAGACTTTGATTGGGGACATGGCCCGATAAACGTCGTATTTTAACTGGTGGAGCTCATACCTTCTCCGGTATTCTGTGTTGGCCTCACTCTTGTCGGGGACTTGCTCCAATTCATATTGTTCATCGTAGAGCTCGCTATGGATGAAGGAGCTGAAGACATCCACCCCGTCAATATAGGAGAGGGTGTGGCCATCGTATTGAAAGTAGGAATAGACGTTGACCATCAGGACGAGGACAACGAGGAGCAAGCTCAGCATGCGATTTTTCCGGTTGCTGGCCCATTTTTTCCAAGCGACTTCCCACATAAGCTCTCCTTTCTATAAGTCTCTTCTAAAGAATCTGAATATGCCTAAAAGGATGGCAAGGACAACAATGCCAAACGAATTGAGCAAGGCATAAAGATAGCTGACGTTGTTGCCCAAGGCGACACTTTCGGGCAGATTGAGGACTCCCGTGGAGAGGTGCATCTGCATGGTTTGATCGAAGACGAAGCGGCCGATAAGCGGAAAAGCGATGGCGGCTAACATGCAGACGATCAGACTCATGTAGGACTCAGAAATCTCTAACGAAATCCATTGGAAGAAGGCAACATAAAAGAGGGTCAGGCTGAGAAGTAAGCCAATCTCGGCCATCAGGTAAAGGTAATAGGGAATAAATTCATAGTTCTCCGCTAAAAGGGAAATGTAGGCGTGGCCTAGTTCGGGACTGGGAATGGACAAACGAAAGTCCGTCTCCGTAATGCCGATATAGAAGGGGTCGTAGCGGAAGCGAGCAAATGCCAAGTCCGCATAGGTGTAGCCTTCCATTTCATTTAGCGTCCCCTTTTGGACGAGAACGGGAGCTTCCAGGTTGTTAGGGCCGTCAAGCACAAGGCTCACCACCAAGCCAATCAGAAGTGGCACAAAGAAGGCAAGAAGGCACTTGCCAAAGTTCAGGCCTAGCTTGGATAAGTAGTAGGATGACCGGCTCTTCGCCCCAACCAAGGAATGGAAGACGTTCTTATCATTGAGGTCTCGGTTGATGGTATCGAAGGTGAAAACCAGAGCAAGGGCAATCATCAAGATGACTCCCCAACCTCGGAAGACATCCTCCAAGAAAGGGATAGGACCGCCATCCTTAGGATGCATCCAGTCACTGTTCGTCTTAGCCAGACCCACTTGATAGTCGAGTATGATTTGGGCCATATCGTCACTGAAGAAACCGGTGCCCATGGCCCCCATTTCCAGTTCGAAGGCAATCTCGGGTAAGCCGTCCAGAGCAACCTCGAAGTAGGGTTCTGCCCATTCATTAAAGCGGTCGATGTCGTAAACCGGCATGTAGGCTCGTGTTTGGATCAATTGATTGAGGATGGACAGTTGGTGGTAGAGCTTGTAGTCTTCGGCGGTATAGGCTGCTGAAATTTGTTGGCTGGTGTAGCTGTTAAAGTTTTCTAGGTCTTTTATGGTGGAGATGACCAGCTGGCCGTCTTCGTTCTCCTCTAAGATGGTGGAGTAGTTCAGTGTAGCGGTGTCGAATTCAGTCTCGCCGGGAAGCCCGTAGCTCATCCCCTCTTGAGCTTCCATGCCTTCAACGATAGACTTGCCTTCCTCGTGGCGGTTGTAGGCGAGAAAGCAAAAAAGGGCGGTAAGCAGAAGGAAGATCCAGCGATACAAACGAATAAAGCGGATGCTCTCTATGTAGAGCAAACCGGCCCCTTGTTTTTTTCTAGGCTGAGTCTTGTTCATGGCTTACCGCCTCTCAAGAAATTTTATTATTAATTATATAGGGAAGTCTTGTTACTTACAATGGTTAACAAACTCGGAGAAAATGCGGTTGCTGTGGTAATCATCGGATTCGGTCATCCACTCGGGATGCCACTGGACACCGACAAAGAAGGGGTGGCCCTTTAGCTCGACGGCTTCGATAAGGCCATCCTCGCTGTGAGCAACGGGACTTAATTCGTAGGCCAATTCATCGATGCCCTGATGATGCCAAGAGTTGACCTCCAAGTATTCAACCCCTCCAAGCATACGGTAAACTTTTGTGTTTGGAGAAACAATGACGCGGTGGTTGACGAAAACCTTCTTCTCCTCGTCTCGGTGCAGGATGTCTCGAGGATACTGAGTTGGAATATCCTCATATAAGGTGCCACCAAAGAGGACGTTCATCAGTTGGAGGCCCCGGCAGACGCCCAAGGCCGGCTTGTTCAGCTTATAGGCGGCTTCCATATAATATAAGTCGCTGAGGTCGTCTTCGTAATTGACGTCTTCGACCAAGCCGACTTGATCGGAATTGTAGAGAGCGGGGTCAATGTCTTTTCCGCCAACAAAGATAATCCCATCGACCAATTTTATTAACTCTTCGGCCTCTTCCAGGCTAGTAGCATTTTGTTGAATGTAGATCGCTTCCGCATTATTCTCTTCCAGAATTCGGTAGTAGACCGCGTTATCTCGACTACCACTATCGTGGTAGACAACAGCGATGACGGGCGATCTGGTGAAGGAATAAATTAAAAAGGCGGCTAGCGCTATGATAAGTACAAGAAAAACTTTTGGAATCTTTCTTTGTTTTTTATTTTCGTATCGGTATTGGGTCACGCTTCATCTCCTTTGCTTGTCACTTGGCCTAATAATATTGCTATACATTTATCTTATACGAAAAGAAAGAGAAAGGCTAACTATAGAAAAGGGGATGTTGCAAAATAGACTTAAAGGCGACCCGATAAAACTGGATATTTAGTCCACCTTTATGGGGTCAGTATATTTGGTATAAATGGCACTTTATGATCTTCCAATTCGGTACTGACCCTGACAAGTTCGTGGGCCATCCACCCGTCGCCCAAAACCACAACAAAAAAGGAGGTCCACCAAGCCCCACTGTCTATCTAAACTTCGCTAATAACTTTTTCTACAGTCCCTACTAGACGCAGAATTACTAAAAATTCTGACACAGCCCCTCTTTTATTGTCTTGTTGTAACTCACTAGGCTGTGGCTGATCAATTATATCAGCAAAAAAAGAAGGACCTGGCAATTTGCCAAGTCCTTCTTTGTTTTTTAGGGTCTATTTTGCAACAGCCCCTTGTCGTTACGATTTTCTTGTTATGATTCTTGATTCTTGCTTATATTTTCAGTTTATCTTCTTGGAATTCCATTTGCCGGAAGATTGTACCACTTACCGTCGATATATTGCCATCCTAGAGCTAAAGAGCCATTACTTGGACGGAGGTAATGCCATGCGTTATCAATCCATTGCCATCCGAATGCTTGAGTACCGGTGCCAATACGGAAGTATCTCCATGATCCTTCGATCCATTGCCAATCTTCTACGCGGCTGCCGGATGTTGTTCTGAAGTAGTACCTTTGTCCGTTAGCGGGATCTGTCCACCAACCTTTATAGTAGTCAGTGTTGATACCCTTTTGAGATAACCAAATTTTTCCATTTTCTCTGTAGAACTGATCTTGAGCTTGTCCTTGGCTGTTAAAGAACTTCCAGTTAAACTTTGATGTTGATCCAACACGAATCCATTTCCAACCTGTTACCTTTTGACCGGTAATAGGATCGAAGTAGTAGAGGTGGCCGTTGATCTCGCGGTAATTTGGATCTGGTGTTCCGCCTCCGCCTCCACCTGATGTTCCATCTGGGCGAACGTTAGCGTATTGTTTTACATAGGTTTCATCGCCCCAGTCGGCTGTGAATTTTTGGTAGTTGCCAGTATAGCCATTTACTTCAAAGCTGTACTTAACGTTGCGGTTAAAAGCTTCACCTTGATAGATAGGTTTTGAAGCATCCCAGTTCAGTTCAATCTTCTGCACGAAGGTATCGGTCTTTCCTGATCTGGAGATGACCCCTGCCGCAACTGAGTTCATTGACTTCAGTTGGCTTAGATAAGGAGCAATGTTGTCCCACATGTTGTCATTAGAGACATCCCACTTTTCCCAATTTCCTGTTCGTGCGTTGAGTTCAAAGACGACCTTTTGGCCCTTGCGGAGCGCTTCGCCTTTGTATTGTGGATTGTTACCATCGTAAGCATATTCGATTTTCTGAATGATGCCTCCGAACCTCGCTTCTACTTTTTGTCTAGCTTCTAAAGCGGACATTCTCGTATAAGTCGTTTGGGCGGACACAACTTCTTGGCTGTTCACGGAAATGGCAGTCATGAATACGGCTGCAAGTAAAAACATTCCGAAGAACTTTTTAAGACTTTTTACCATGTTGAACCCCTTTCTTTTCTTTCCCTTTTTAGAATTTGCTTTGTTTTCCATCTATTTTCAAGCATCACTATAGTGTACGTAAGTGGCTTTTTATTTTGGGGGTCGTTGGGGTTTATTTACAAAAATATTTAAAAAAACAACCGCCCTATTTGCAGAGCGGTTGATTTTCTAGCGAATATACACATTAGAGGATGCTAAAACCTAAATCCTTAATGTCGTTGTTAAAGCCAATCACCGTATCTTTGGATAATTCCAACGGTGTCTTGCTACCAATCTTAGGCAACTTCTTCAGCACATCCGGTGGGCAGGTGATGATGTCACAGCCTAATTCGTCGGCTTGGATGACGTTGTAGACTTCCCGAGTAGAAGCCCAGAGGAGCTTCACGTTCTTCTTGGAGTGGCAAAGCTTCTCAGCCTCGACAATCACGGGAACCGGGTCAATGCCCACGTCAGCCAAACGGCCCGCGAAGACGGAAGCATAGGTTACTGCCTCTTCGTTCACCGCTTCGACGACTTCTCTAACTTGATCTACCGTGTAGAGCGCCGTAACGTTGATGTTAATGCCCTCAGCGGACAACTTCTTGATGAGCGGGATTGCAGATTCCCCCTTTGTGTTCATGATAGGAATCTTGACGAAGACATTATCTCCAAAGGTGGCAATCTTTCTCGCTTCCGCTTCCATGGTTTCGAAGTCATCGGCGAAAACCTCAAAAGATAAGGAAAGGTCAGGAATCGCAGTGATGACATCTTTAGCAAACTGGTTGTAATCCGTTACCCCACCCTTCTTCATCAGGGATGGGTTAGTAGTAAAACCATCAATTTCTCCGCCCTTATACTGCTCGATCATTTCGGTTAAATTCGCACCATCTGCAAAAATTTCAATATTCATACGCTCTCCTTTTTCTTTCTTGTTCCGGTCTTTCGGTTCTTCGGTTTTCAGGTTCTAAAACCTTCTGCTGTCTCTTGCCTATTCACTGTAATCATACCATATTAAGGCCTTTTCAAACGAGATAGCTTTGTTTGGCATAATGTCCTCGACTGGGAATATTGATGAGCATATAACAACATCGCCCAAGAGGAACAAGAGTTCCAACCTGGACGATGTTTGGTTCAGCTAATCCGTCAATTACAACTTTTATTCAAAGTAATCGACAGTAATTGGTTCTTCCACATCTTGTAAATCTTCGACGGGGACGGCCGCTTCCCAAATGTTCCTGTTGAAAGGAACTTTGGTGAAGGTTGCGGCGAGGTAAGCGACAGGGTCTTCAATCAGTTCGGTGCTGAGTCCGAGCTGGGTGGTTTGGCCTGCCTCCTGACTTTCAGGATCCTGGAGAGCCGCTTCATACTGAGCAAGGGAGGACTTCATATCGGTCGAATTTACTCCCCGGAGGACAGTGGCCCCTTCGACTGAACTGATGAAATCCGAAATTGTTGAATCGTAGGCAGCACGGTCTACGAGGTAGTACTCGGCGCCTTCATTGACGATATAGTGGCCGGGGAACTCTTCGGCAATCTCGCTACCAGTCATGGTCGACATAAAGCCTTCGGGTTCTTTGAACTCGATGTGCTGAGCTGTCGCTTGCTGCTTAGGTAGGCGGAAGTAGTCGAAACTGATGGTGATTCCCGTTGAGCTATCTAATTCGGATGTGGTCACCAAATCTCCGCCGGTTTGAATCAAATCTCCATTACCGTAGAAGCTTTCTGCACTGAGTAGAAGGCCATTACTTGCGGTAGAGAAGATTGCCCAGTAACCTTGGGCGTTGTCTGCGTTTGGCGTCTTGGCGTTGACCACGTATTCCATCATGCCATCGCCTGTCAGATCAACCATCATGAAGGAGTAGCTTGGGTTGTCCGTTAGGACGACGCTGCGTCTGTCTTCCCCATCGACCACATAACCTGATGAGTTGGCATAGAAGGGTAGGTTCTTACTCCATTCGGCTTGAGCCGGATTGACCTCGTATTGGTCAAGTAAGTTCTTCCATTGAGCTAAATATTCCGTCGTATCGACGATTTCATAATTGTTTTCTTCCAGAGGAACGGTTGTTACGTGCTCGGCGATAAAGTTCACATCCACAACCTGGTCGGCAAAATTCGCAAATATCTGGCTGATATATTGATTTTCCACCGGGACTTGTTGAATGGCAATAATCTGGTTGTCCTTGTAATCCAGGAAGATGGTATTAGGGTTAGCTGCCTGAATGGGATCTCGTTGATCAGCGCTGACCACCTGAACGGAGGTAGCTCCCTCAATGCCTTGGGTTTCAATCTTGTTGATTAAGCCGTCGAGGCTCAGGTTCTCCAACTGAATCATCTGGCGTTGCAAGATGTAGAAGCCGTTGGTCGTTGGCAGGACATACATGTCCCGGGCCATAGCATGGTCTTCCCTCAAGTCGAATCCTAAATCCAATACCGGGTGATCATAGAAGTAAACGGGGTTGGACCCTAAAGTTTGCTGTTGGTAGGTAGGAATTCTGGCCGTCTCAATTGCCAATGTGCTATCTACGGAAACAACAGGCTCGGAAACTGATTCGCTGGATTCGACGGGTTCGCTTTCGCTGACCTCTGTACTATCACTGATTTCTTCACTGGTTGCCACTTCGCTGGTTTCAACCGGTGGTTCTTCAGAAGTTTCGCCGGTTTCGCCCGTGCTTTCTTCTGTTGTTTCTTGGCTGGTTTCTTCGCCGGGTTCTGTGGTTTTGCTTGGTTCCCCGGATTCACTGGTTTCTTCTGAACTTACAGGGTCACCTTCAGAACCTTCTTCAGATCCTGGTGCTTCACTGCCTTCTCCTCCAGAACCGGACTCACTGCCGGTGTCCGTGCTTTCACTAGTCTCCTCGGGAGGCTCTTCCGAACTGACCGGTTCGCTGGTTTCTTCAGGTGGTTCCTCCGATGAAACTGGCGCTTCGCTCACGGGCTCCTCAGGCTCTTGTTCACTGACCTGAGGTCTAGATCCGATAATGACGGAGGTGTCCACCTCTTGGAGGGACCCTTCCTGAACCAGAATTTGTACTTGGTGAGGAGGGTTGTTTACTGTGGAAGAGGATTCGCTGGATTCTTGGCTTTCTTGGGACTCATTCAAGCCCGGAAGCTCGGTCTCCCCTAAACTCTGCTCCGAAGAGGCTTCCTTGATGTTGATAGAAACCACATCCTGCTCGGATTCTTCTAGCGATACAGATTCCTCGTCCGATGCCTCTTCCCCTCTGGAGATAATCTCATAGGGATCGTCGGATTTATTGACGAAGTAGATGAGGAAGATACTGAGGACAACTAGGGCAACGACAGCCCCAATCGTGATTTGCTTTTCTTTTCGATTCATATTATCCCAGATAGCAAGGCTCGAAAACGAGAACGCTTGGCTTGCTCGCTTTCCTTTGCCTTCTATCCTTTCTTTATTTTGCTCATTGTTAGGATTCATACATCCTCCTTGCGGTAAAGGAGTTCTTTACCCTTTTAAAAGTTTCCTTCACTAGACTAATGCATGTCGTTATGCATTTTCAATTTTCGATACGGATATTCTACCACGTTTCGCCTAAGTTGAAAACAACCCGCTATTTATCGCGTTTCTGGAGCAAAAAAAGAACCAGACATGTTTGCCTGGTTCTCCGTATCAATAAATTCAAAACGATCAAAGTCTAGCAGTTCTCATTGACCTCTTGAAGGATGTCTCCCTCATCGTTGACGAACACCCGAGGGACTCGATGGTGAATCTTGCAGAGGATATCGTAGTTGATGGTGCCAAGGCGGTCGGCCATTTCATCGACGGTGATTTCCTCGTCCCCAAAGAGAACGACTTCGTCGCCGATGGCAATGTCGCCTTCAATATCCGTTACGTCAACCATCATTTGGTCCATACAGATGCGACCCACTTGAGGCGCCCGCTGGCCATTAATTAACACGTCCAGATTCTGGCTTAAGAGGCGGTCAATTCCGTCAGCGTAACCTATCGTCAGACTGGCGATCCGAGACTCTCTCTCTGTGGTGAAGAGGCGGCCGTAAGAAATGGACTTGCCTTCCTCCACTGTTTTGAGATAGGCAATCCTTGCCTTCAGGGTCATCACAGGTCTCAGGTCAATTCGATTGGTGTGAACCTCATCAGATGGATAAAGGCCATACAGCATAATCCCCGGCCGCACCATATCGTATTGGTAGTCCGGCATGTCGATAATGGTAGCGGAGTTGCCGCAGTGGACAAGACCGTAGTCCACGCCTGCAGCTCTGAGTCCAGCAAGTATCATCTCAAATTTGTCGGCTTGTTCATTGAAATAGGATTTGTCAGCGCTGTCCGCCGTGGCGAAGTGGGTGAAGATACCTTGGACAACAATATTATCCAAATTCTTCAGCTGAGCAAGCTCGGTTATGGTTTCCTCTGTGCTGGGAAAACCTAGGCGGCCCATGCCGGTATCAATCTTGATGTGGATCTTCCCTTTGGTATTGGCTGTTTTCGCCCCATCATTTAAGGATTTGATGAAGCCAAGTTCATAGGCATTGACGGTCAAGCCGTAGTGAAGGAGAAGGTCAATGTCATCCTTATCGACGTAGCCAAAAATCAAGATGGGCGTGTCGGTGACGCCGGCTTTGCGAAGCTGGATAGCCTCATCAATCCGGGCAACGGCAAAATAATCGATTCCTTCGTCCAAAAGGTATTTAGCGTACGGAATGACGCTGTGGCCATAAGCGTTAGCCTTCACCACTCCACATATTTTTGTGCCTTCCTGAACGTGTTTTTTCAGAGCACGGTAGTTATGTCGAAGGGCGTCGACATTAATCTCCGCCCAAACCGCATGCTTTCTATTTTTTTTCATTTCCATTCTAGCTCCTCGCTATGGTGGACTTTTCTACCTAATTAAACTGTTAAAAGCTCTTGAATCGGCTTGTAGTCGTAACCCAGGTCCTGGGCGACAGCTTCGTAGGTGACGTGTCCCTCAACCGTGTTAACGCCCAAGGCAAGTTCAGGTCTGTCTAGGCAGGCTTGCTTCCAACCCTTATTGGCAATTTGCATCAGGTAACCTGTCGTGGCATTGGATAAGGCCGATGTTGATGTCCGCGGGCAAGCACCTGGAATATTGGCAACGGCATAATGGATGACGCCGTGCTTGATGAACACTGGATCGTCATGAGTTGTTGGGCCATGCTCCGCAGTCAAATCCGTTGACCCACCCTGGTCGATGGCGACGTCAACGATAACGGATCCGTCCTTCATGCCCTCTACCATCTCCTCAGTGAGAAGCTGGGGTGCCTTGTGGCCCGGAATAAGGACTGTGGAGATGACGAGGTCCGCTTCGGCTACCACCTTGGCAATATTCATCGGATTGGAGTAGAGGGTCTCGATTTGGCTACCGAAGAAGTCGATAAGCTCCCCTAACCGTGGTAAGTTGACATCTAAGACGGTGACTCTGGCTCCAAGCCCGACGGCCATCCTTATCGCCGCAGTCCCTACGACGCCGGCACCGATAACAACGATATGTCCCGGAGCTACACCAGGGACGCCGGACACGAGGATACCGGTCCCGCCCGTGGTCCTTTGGAGGTAGTGAACACCCTCGATAGCGGCAACACGGCCTGCTACCTCGGACATGGGCTTAAGTAAAGGTAGTTGATTTCCGACTTGAACGGTTTCATAGGCAATGCCGATGACCTTCTTGTCCAACAAGGCTTGGGTTAGGGCGGGATCTGCCGCCAAGTGGAGGTAAGTATAGATGATGAGGCCTTCCCGGAAGTACTTATATTCCTCTTTCAAAGGTTCCTTCACCTTGTAGATGAGGTCCGCCTCGTTCCAGGTGTCTGCCGCCGTATCCATTAGCTCGGCACCGGCTGACTCGTACTCCTCATCGCTGAAACCTGAGGTTACTCCGGCGGTTTTTTCCACCAAGACTCTATGACCTGCCTTAACCAAAGTGCTCACTGCTGCAGGGGTTGCTGCGACACGATTCTCATTGTTCTTAATTTCCTTGGGTACACCAATGATCATACTTACTCTTCCTTTCGTTATTCAACGATATTTTTTCTTCAAACAAACTCTTCCTTGTTTGGATTAAATAAACAAAATACTTCCTAAGAACTTTATACCATATCTGCAGACCTATGTTAAATCGTTTTCCAGTTTTCGACCACTATTTTCTATCTATAAATAGCCAACTAGTTAAGTTGTGATATAATCTATAAGTCACTATCTGCAAGGGGTAGTGGTATTTTTCTAGAAAGAAGGGTTTATGTTAAAAAAGATTTTACCTTATGTCAATCACTATCGATGGTATGCCATATTTTCGCCCATCATGATGGTGCTTGAAGTCCTAGCGGACATTATTATTCCCTTCCTCATGGCCAACATTGTCAACGTCGGTATTGCCAATAACGATGGAGACTATGTCCTTCGTACGGGCTTCCTAATGATAGGAGTCGCGATTTTTGGAGGTGTCATGGGGACCTGGTCATCCCACTTAGGGGCAACTGCCGGATATGGCACGGCATATGAACTAAGAAAGAAAGCCTACCGCAGCATCCAGGCTTACTCCTTTAACAATATTGATGAAATGAGCATACCATCGCTGATTACCCGACTGACTTCGGACTCGGAAACGGCCGGTCAGATCGTGATGATGAGCCTGAGGATGGCCTTCCGTGCGCCTTTCCTCTTCGTCTTTGCTCTTATTTTCTCCTTCCAAGTCGATAGCGAGCTTGCCATCATTTTTCTTGTGGCCATCCCTATCATCGTTACAGGAATTGTTATTCTCTTCCGCAAAGCGGCACCTTTATTCGATTTAATGCGAGTCAAACTCGACGATTTAAACTCCGTCATTCAGGAGCAACTTAGCGGTATCCGGGTCATCAAGACCTTCAACCGCCAAGAGTATGCCCACGACGAATATACCGAGCGGAATATCAGTCTGAGAGATATCTCTATCAAAGCCCTAAAGATTGTCCTCTTCATGCAGCCCATGCTGATTGCGGCTATTTACGCCTGTATGACTGCTGTTCTCTGGTTTGGCGGTAACCGCATCTATGACGGAAGCCTACAAGCCGGAACGATTATTGCTTTTCTTACTTATGTTGGACAGATTATGATGTCTTTGATGATGCTGACTATCTATATTATCAACTTGACCTATGGTCGGGCAGCGTTAAAGAGAATCTTCCAAATTATCGATACAAAGTCAGAAATCTACCATCCCGAGAATCCTCTTCACGAGTTGGAAGATGGGTCTGTTGAATTCAAGCACGTTAGTTTCAAGTATCCCGGTTACCGTGACAACATCTTGGATGACATCAACCTTCGCTTCGAATCCGGTCAGCAGATCGGTATCGTCGGGTCAACAGGGTCGTCCAAGTCCACTCTGGTACAGATGATTCCCCGTCTCTATGAGGTCAATGAGGGCGAAGTACTCGTCGGCGGCAACAACGTCAAAGAGTACGACTTAGCTGCCCTAAGGGAACAGATTGCCATGGTTCTTCAAAAGAACACTTTGGTCTCCGGTACCATCCGATCCAATATGCAGTGGGGTGACGAGCAGGCCAGCGATGAAGAGATTATTACTGCCCTGAAGCGAGCCCAAGCTTGGGAATTCGTCTCCCAGTATCCAGACATCTTGGACCACGTTGTTGAACAAGGAGGGTCCAACTACTCCGGTGGTCAACGGCAGAGACTAACCATTGCCCGCGCTCTTCTGAAGCATCCGAAGATTCTTATCCTGGATGACTCCACCAGCGCAGTGGATACCGATACGGATGCCCGCATTCGCCGCATGATTAAAACGGAACTCCCTGGAGTAACCACCATCATCATCGCGCAGCGCATCGACTCCATTAAAAACGCCGACCAAATCGTCGTCATGGAGGAAGGTCGCGTCGATTCCACAGGTAGCCACGACGAACTCATGGAAAGCTCTCAGATCTACCGTGATATCTACGAATCACAAGAGAGGGGGCTGGAAGGATGAGTGAACGCAAAGAAAAAGACGCTGGTTTTGATTTAAACCAAGCGGAAAAGAAGCACAAGATTCAAGCAGACAACCCCATGAAGACTTCCAAGCGCCTCTTTAGTTACTTTAAGTACAACAAGAAGCTATTCTATGCGGGTTTGCTTATTATTATTGTCTCCACCATCATCCAGGTCTTGTCCAACGGAATGTTGGAACCTGTCATCAACGCCGTTGCTGTTGACCGAGACTATGATGCTTTCGTCCAAAATATCACCCTGATGGCAGGTATGTTCGTCCTCGTTGTAGTGGGCCAATACCTCGGCTCAAGATTTATGGCCGTCCTCGCCCATAAAACAGTGTATATCATCAGGGATGAACTGAACAAGAAGGTTCTTTCCCTGCCTATTTCCTACTACGACTCCACCTCCCACGGTGGTATCATGTCCACTTTCACCAACGACGTGGATATCCTGATCCAGTCCTTGGAGCAGAGCGTAACCTCCATCATCTTATCTGCGATTACCTTCTTCGGTACGCTGATTATGATGGCTCGCATCAGTATCAAACTAACTTCGATCATCCTCCTCTTTATCGTCCTGATGGGCCTTCTGATGCGCTTTATCGCCAGGATGAGCGGCAAGTTCTACCGCCGACGTCAGGCCATGACCGCCGAAATGAACGGCTACGTGGAAGAGATGATCAGTGCGCAAAAAGTCGTCAAGGTCTTTAACTATGAGGATAGAGCAATCTCCGCTTTCGACAAGAATGCCGATGAGCTCCGCCTAGCCTCAACCAGAGCCTCCACCTTTGGAGTAATGGCCATGCCCGTGCTAGGCAACTTCTCCTATCTGATGTACTCAGCCATAGCAATGACCGGTGCCTTCGACATCATGTCGGCAACAATCACCATCGGTGCCCTGACTGCTTTCCTCCAGTACACCAGAAATATCTCCAGGCCGATGATGCAGGTTTCCCAACAGCTCAATGCCATCTTCGCATCAATAGCCGGTGCAGAACGTATCTTCGAAGTTCTAGACTTAGATGAGGAAGCGATGGAAGGCGACGTCCGCCTACAAGCCGATTGTGAAGGAAGAAAGAGTCTATGTTGGTCCGTTCCTGACGGCAAGGGCTCCTACGAGCTGGTTCCCGTAAAAGGCGATGTCCGCTTCTACGACGTTGACTTCGGCTACAACCCTGGCTCACTGGTCTTAAAGGATGTCTCCCTCTATGCGGAACCTGGACAAAAGATTGCCTTCGTTGGGTCCACGGGTGCAGGAAAGACAACCATCACCAACTTAATCAACCGCTTCTACGATATTTCCGGCGGCTCGATTCAAGTCGACGGCATCGATATTAACCGAATCAATAAGTACGACCTTCGGTCGATCATGTCCGTGGTTCTTCAAGATGTCCGCCTCTTCTCTGGCACCATAGCAGAGAACATCCGCTATGGCCGCCTGGATGCGACCGATCTGGAAGTTGTTGAGGCTGCAAAAACAGCCAATGCCCACACCTTTATCTCCAAGTTAGAAGACGGCTATCTCACCGAAATTAACAGTTCGGGCGGAGCCCTCTCTCAAGGTGAGCAGCAGCTCCTTTCTATTGCCCGTGCCGCGGTAGCAGACCCTGTCATCCTCATCATGGACGAAGCAACCTCTTCCGTCGATACGCGGACTGAGAAGCTGATCTCCCAAGGTATGGATGCTCTGATGGAAGGACGAACCACCTTCGTCATTGCCCACCGTCTATCCACCGTTCGTGACGCCGATGCCATCATCGTTCTCGAGCAAGGTGAAATCGTCGAGCGCGGTAACCATGACGAGCTGATGGCCCTTCAAGGCCGCTACTACGACTTGAATGTCGGTGTGGCTGAATTGGATTAAGTTTCACGTTAGCACCATTAACTTGATGCTCACACAAAGCAAAAAGGTGGTGTTGAAAAAGTTATTAACGACGTTTAGGTAGAAAAGCAGGGCCAGGTGGTCCTGCTTTTTTGTTGTGGTTTTGGGGTAGAGTGGATGGCCCGCGTTTTAGGTCATTTGGACGGTAAAATAAAACATATTTCAATAATCGTTAATAATGTTTTATAAGCGTAGTCTATGATGTAA
>CAYMYX010000019.1:29404-30899 GCA_964394795.1 uncultured Peptoniphilaceae bacterium | reverse complement strand
CTTCATATTCTTCAGCTAATTCCCACATAGCAAGACCGTATGCAGAGTCTACAACAGTACCGTAACCACCAGTTACTGTTTGAACGAATTCGTTACGATCTAGTGAGTAAGCAAGTGCTTGACGAACGCCCTTGTATTGAGTAGCGCCTTGGTCAGTGATGATTGGCATATAACCATAACCATTACGTGAGTAAGCTACATAACCAGCGTTTTCATCTGCCTTAGCTTTTTCAATCTTTTCACCTTCGATTACGCCTGTTGTAAGGTCGATGTCACCTGAGATGACGAAGTCAACGTCTAAGTTTTGGTTTACAACTTGAAGGATAACTCTTTCAATTGTAGGAAGTTTTCCATCCTTGTTACCAAGGTAATTATCGTTAAGTTCAACAGTAGCCATACCGTTTTCGAAAGATACGAATTGGTAAGGTCCTGCAGTTACATCTGGAGCAAAACGATAGTTTTGAGAAATATCAAGAGTAGAAGCAGTTAATAGAAGAGTAGTTGGATCCATTGCATCTGGATTGTTTTGGTACTCCTCTAAAGTAGCTTGTTGTGCTGCGATATCTTGCTTAACAGCGTATAGGTCTAACCAGTCACCTAGTTCAGTACCATCTTCAAGCGTACCAGTTTCTTTAGCTGCATCAATTTCTTCTTGAGTCATAGCATCTAGCTTTGGCTCGATTTCAGCATATTCTGCCATGTCATACTCATATTGCTCATAAAGCGCTTTTTCATCTTCATAAGCTTGAGTTGCATTATCAACAGCTTGTTGTTGATTGTCGACTAGAGATTGTCTATCTTCGTCAGTTACTTCGTAACCTTCTTTAGTTGCGAGTTGAGCACCACCCTCAGTTTCAACTACGTCTAGGTTTGGAGCGTAGCGGTGTAATGGGGTTGGAGTCATCGTTACTAAAGCTGTTTCATAGAAGTAAGGAACGTATTCTGGAGCGATAGTTACAGAGAAGCTTAAGTCGTCGATCAGGTGTAGACCAGCGTGTGCTTGGCTTTCACCAGTTGAGTAAGCTTCGTAACCTAATAACTCAGAACCTGCAGTTGCGTTAGTAGTTCCTAGTTGAGCCCATTGTGGACTGTTGACAAACAATTGACCGAAGACGTAGTCTTTCGCTGTGATAGGCTCGCCGTCGTTCCATACTAGGTTGTCGTTTAGTGTGTAGGTGTAAGTTACGCCACCATCTGCTTCTTCAGTACGGACTGGTTCTTCTGTAAGAACTACATCACTCCAGATGAACGCGCCACCCTCGTCGTTGTAGTATGTTGCATAACCGAAGTCACCACCGTAGTTACCAATTAAGCGCTTAATCCATACGTCATAAGTACTATTGGTAAATCCACTAATGTAGTCACCGGATAATTCTGGTGTACCAACAACTAGTGTGTTAGCGTCAGTTTGAGAATCGATTTGCTCACCTTCAGCAACTTCTGATGATTCTTCACCTTCGCCCTCTGTGCTTGATTCTTCTTCGCTTGATTCTTC
>CAYMYX010000019.1:0-29304 GCA_964394795.1 uncultured Peptoniphilaceae bacterium | reverse complement strand
GACTCCTCTGTGCTTTCTGCTACTGATTCAGTTGTTTCTTCAGTAGAAGCAGCGCTGTCGGAAGCTGGTTCTGATGAATCGGTTCCGCCACCACATGCAGTTAAGACAAGTACGAATGCAAGTAGTAAAGCGATCCACTTTGAAGTATTCTTCATCGTCATTCCTCCTCAATAATTATTACAGACGTAATTTCTGTATAGTCGCTATTATATGAAGACCGTAACTTTTTGTCAAGAAAATAAGGTTATTCTATCGAATTATTGTAACTTTATAACCAGTTGAAAATGCTGTCCGATTTGATATTTCCTCGTTAAATCCTAGCCAATTTTAAGGAATTAGAGAATCTTCAAGTTCAGAGGTTATCCGAATTATCCATTTTCCCGGCCGCTTTACCTTAGTAAATATGCGATTTTTAGGATTTTATGAATAAAAATACAAGAAAGGAGCGGCGAGATAAATGGCCTATCTCCCACTCCTTTACGGTATTATTAATGATATTAATTTATACTCTTATTTTTTCGCTTCTTGAACGACACTAACTACCCTATCAACCGCCTCTTGCCAAGCTAGGTCTTCATTTTCCATCTCTTGGCGGGTTGAATACTCTACGCTACCTTCGGCCGCTTTCTTACCCACCGTTATACGGAGAGGTACACCGATAAGGTCACGGTCATTAAACTTAACGCCTGCTCTTTCCTTCCGGTCATCAAGTAACGTATCAATGCCCTGATCCATCAGTTCCTTATAGATCTCTTCTCCTAAGGCAACTTGATCTTCATCTTTGGTATTGACGATAGTGACTACTGCCTCATAAGGGGCAACGGAAACGGGCCATATAATCCCCTTATCATCGTTGTTTTGATCGACCACGGCACTGACAGTCCTCGTGATTCCGATACCATAGGAGCCCATCACGAAGTTGGTCGCCTTACCTTGTTCATCTAAAAAGCTAGCATTGAGGGAATCAGAATACTTGGTTCCTAACTGGAAGATATTGCCCACTTCAATACCCCGAGCAAAGTGCAATGGCCCGCCACAGGATGGGCAGGCATCCGTTTCCTCGATCATCATGAGGTCTTCGGCAACTTCTCCGCTAAAATCTCTGCCATAATTGACGTTCTTAAAATGGTAGCCGGTTTCGTTGGCACCCGTGACCAGGTTCTTCATCTTAGTGACTTGTTCATCGACGATGATACGGATATCTTCGTTCAAGCCAACCGGACCGATAAAGCCAGCCTCAGAACCTGTTAATTTCTCAATTTCTTCCTCTCCTAGCATTTCAATCTCATGCTCCGGTAAGCCAAGGGTTGAAACCATTTTGGCCATGTTGAGCTGGCGGTCGCCTCTCAGGAAAACGAAGAGAGGTTCACCTTGAACTCGTAGAAGTACGGCTTTCAGCGTTTGAGCTTCCTCTACCTCAAGGAATTTGGCTACCTCTTCGATAGTTCGGCAATCCGGCGTTTCTACTTTCGTCATGTCCTGAGCTGGCTGATCCGTCTCAATCACCTCAAGATGAACGGCAGCCTTCTCATCGGTAGCTGCATAGTCGCAATCTTCGCAATAGACAATCAGACCTTCACCAACGTCGGATAAGGCGGTGAATTCGTGGGAGGCGTTTCCGCCCATAGCCCCCGAATCTCCCTGAACGACACGGTAGTCTAAACCAATCCGGTCGAAGACCCGCTCGTAAGCTTCCCACATGTTTTGGTAGGACTTCTCCAAGCCCTCCTGGTCAGCGTCGAAGGTGTAGGCATCCTTCATGAGGAACTCCCTGGATCGATTGATACCAAAGCGAGGTCTCTTCTCATCACGGTACTTCCATTGGATTTGATAGAGGTTTAATGGAAGCTCCTTGTAGGACCGCAGCTCGTCCCTTACCAACGTGACGAAGTATTCTTCAGCGGTGGGCCCCAAGCTGTATTCCTGATCGTGGCGGTCTTTCAATTTAAACATCTCCGGACCAAAGGTAGCCCAACGACCTGACTGTTCCCAAATTTCTTTTGGTTGTAAGATGCTCATCAGGACTTCGTTAGCACCGCTTTTATCCATCTCCTCTCGGACAATTTGCTCCACCTTTTTCACGCTTCGGTAACCCAGTGGCAAAAAGGTGTAGACCCCCGAGGAAGTTCTGCGAATCATACCAGCGCGAAGGAGCAGCCTATGACTTGGAATCTCCGCGTCTGAAGGCACTTCCCTTAAAGTTGGCATATATAACTGGCTCATTTTCATTTCGATTCATCCCTTTCTTCCACTAGCGATTTCTTTTTCTGCGCTCTTCTATCTCATCGACCTGCTTGATGCCCTTCATCGTAAGACCGATTCGTTCTCTTTGCTTATCCAAACTGATAATCTTCACGGAGACGATATCCGAAACTTGGACGATTGCTGATACATCTTTATAGAAGCCATCTCCTAATTCGGAAACATGAACCAGGCCATCCTGCTTGACTCCAATATCCACAAAACAACCAAAAGCGACGACGTTCCTCACCGTCCCCTTGAGCTCCATGCCCTCTTCCAGGTCCTCGAAGCTGAGAACATCCGAACGAAGGATAGGGCTTGGCATTTCATCCCGGGGATCTCTGCCCGGTTTCTGTAATTCCGTGACGATATCTTTGAGGGTAGGCACACCCACGCCTAGCTCGCCCGCTATTTCTTTGATGTTTAAGGAATCCAGGTTTTCGCCAACTAACTTCTCAGCGACATCATACGATTCCGGGTGGACGGCGGTGTTATCTAAAGGATTGTCCCCGTTGGGTATGCGGAGGAAGCCTGCGCATTGCTCGAAGGCTTTAGGACCTAACCCTTTCACTTTCTTCAGTTCCTTGCGGGACCGGAAGGACCCGTTTTCTTCTTTATATTTTTCAATATTCTTCGCCAAGGTTTTGCTGATACCGGAAATGTAACCTAACAAGGATGCACTGGCCGTGTTCAGATTGACACCGACATTGTTTACGCAACTTTCAACCACGCCTTCCAGCGTCTCTTCCAGCTCTTTTTGGTTGACATCGTGCTGGTACTGGCCAACCCCGATGTGCTTCGGCTCAATCTTGACCAGCTCGGCCAAAGGATCCTGAATACGTCTGGCGATAGAGATAGCTCCTCGGATAGTCACATCGTATTGAGGGAACTCCTCCTGAGCTAACTTCGAAGCGGAGTAAATGGAGGCACCGGATTCGTTGACAATGGCATAAAAGATATTCTTACCATCTTGCTCTTTGATCAGTTCACTGACGACCTGTTCGGTTTCTCTGGAAGCTGTCCCGTTGCCGATGGCGATTAATCCAACGTTGTGCTTGTCGATCATCTTCTGCATCGTCTTCTTGGAACCTGCGACGTCGTTCTTGGGCGCCGTCGGATAAATGGTGGCGTGGTCAAGGACTGAACCGTTCGCCCCAATAACCGCTAACTTGCAACCGGTACGGAAACCGGGATCTAAGCCCAATACGACCATATCCTTCAAAGGCGCTTGCATGAGGTAAGGTCGTAAATTGTCACCGAAGATTCGGATGGATTCCGTATCGGCAAGACTGGTCATTTCCTGGCGTATTTCCTTCTCTATCGAAGGAAAAAGGAGTCTCTTGTAGCTGTCTTCGACCGCTTCCTCAACCTGTTTGAAGCTATAACTGCCGGGTTTGAGGTCAGATTGTTTCGTCGTCTCTCGGACAATGCGGAAGATATTCCGTTCATCTGTCGTATCTATTCTCACTTTGAGCACACCGGCTTTTTCAGCACGGTTGGTGGCTAAGACTCGGTGGGCGGGCATAGCCGACACCTTTTCGGAGAGGCCAAAGTACATCTCATAAGTTTGGGCTTCTTCCGGATCGGCATCCTTCTGCTTATCGGTGTGGATTGTTCCCGAATTCCATAGGTTTTGGCGGAGGATCTCCCGAACCGAAGCCGTCTCGGCGACATCCTCAGCGATGATGTCCCTTGCTCCTTGCAAAGCATCCTCTACCGTAGGAACTTCTTCCGTAAGAAAAGTTAAAAGCTGTTCATCATCAGCTGACTCAACTTTCCCTTCCATGAGGAGGGTGGCTAGGGGTTCCAGACCTCTTTCTCTTGCCGTCGATGCTCTCGTCCTTCGCTTTGGACGATAGGGCAAGTAAAGGTCATCGACCTTCTTCACCGTCTCGGCAGACTGAATTTCTTGAAGGAGGTCTTCCGTCAGCTTCCCTTGGTCGGCTATCTTACGAATGACGTCCAGCTTGGCCTCCTCCAAATTGCGGAGGCTGGTCAGCTTCTCGTCGAGGTCTCTCAGTTGGCCGTCATCCAAAGATCCGGTAATTTCCTTCCGGTAGCGGGCAATAAAAGGAATGGTGTTTCCCTCATCGATCAGTTCTATGGTCTTTTCAACCTGACTTTCCCTTATTCCTAAATCTTCAGCGATCTTCGCCACTATGCGCTTATTTTGTTCTTCCTTATCTTCCATACGAAGATTTACTTCTTTTTCTATAATCTCTGTCATTATTCTTAACTATCCTATTCCGCTTGTGCGTGCCAATTCAAATAGGCTTCTACAAAGTCGTCTATATCGCCATCCATAACTCGGCCGATATTTCCCGTCTCTTCCCCGGTTCTGTGATCCTTAACCATGGTGTAAGGCTGGAAGACGTAAGACCGAATCTGGTTACCCCAGGTTATCTGGGTGTATTTGCCTTGAATGTCCTCAATCTTATCCCGTTGCTCTTCTTCTTGGATTTGGACCAATTTGGCCATGAGCATGTCCATGGCCTTCGCCCGATTTTGAATCTGGGACCGCTCATTCTGGCATGTGACCACGATGCCTGTGGGCAAGTGAGTGATGCGGACGGCGGAGTCTGTTGTATTGACATGTTGACCGCCAGCACCTGTAGACCGGTAGGTATCTACTTTCAGGTCCTTCTCATTGATTTCCACTTCCTGGCTTTCTTTCAGCTCGGGGAAAACATCAACGCTGGCAAAGGAGGTGTGGCGTCTGGATTGGGAGTCGAAGGGAGATATGCGAACGAGGCGGTGAACACCTTTTTCGCCTTTACAAAGGCCGTAAGCATTGTAGCCTTTCACTTCCATGGACACCGACTTGATACCACCCTGTTCTTCGTCGTTGATATCTGTGATTTCAACCTTCCACTTTTTGTTGTCGAACCACCGCTCATACATCCGCTTGAGCATCTCAGCCCAATCCGTTGCTTCGAGTCCGCCGGTTCCAGCGTGGATTGAAAAGTAGCAGTTGTTGTTATCGTAATCGCCGGATAGGAGGGTCTTGATGCGCAGGCCGTTGATCTTCTTGGCCATCCCCTCAATATCTTCCGTTAGGGTCTCCTGATTCTGGTGAAACTCACTGTCATCCAAGATGTCAAAGAGTTCGTTGGTATCGGAAAGTTCGCCGTCCAGTTCGTGAAACTCCTCGATGGTATCCTTGACCTCATTGTAGATCACCATGGTCTCCTGGGCCTTTTCGCTATCATCCCAAAAATCGGTTGCCGTAATCTTTTCGTTCAAGCTTTCCAACTGGTTTTCTAAGCCGGCAATGTCAAAGAGAACCTCGCAAGTCGTTCAATGTTTGGGTCAGGTTTTCTAGCTGTTCCGTCATTTCGTACTTTTCCATATTTGTCCTTTCCTCGCTTACGCTTGGACCTTCCCGTGGCAGTGCTTATATTTCTTACCGCTGCCGCATGGACAGGGGTCGTTTCGACCGACTTTCTTTTTCTTCCGCTCGAAGGTTCTCTCCTCTGGTTGGTCTTGGGCTCCGCCAGATTCTCTGGTTGGCTTGGCCACCTCGGTCCTCTTCATGTTTGATGCAGGAACAACGTGGTAAAGGAGGCGGACGGTCTCTTCGCGGATGGATTCGTTCAGTTCGTTGAACATCTCGTATCCTTCGTTACCGTAAGCACGGACCGGATCCTCATTACCGTAGGCACGGATGCTGATTCCTTGACGAAGTTGGTCCATGGCATCGATGTGGTCCATCCACTTGCCGTCAACTACACGGAGGAGGACGATGCGCTCCAACTCTCTCATCGCTTCTTCGCCAATTTCCTTTTCCTTCTTCTCGTAGAGGTCATCGGCAATGGTAATGAGTTGAGCCTTTAAATCTTCCTGTTTCATTTGCTGAATTCGATCGACAGCTAAGATGCCTTTAGGAAGGAAGAGATTGTTGAGGTAGTTGAATAAGCCTTCAAGCTCCCACTCTTCAGGTGAGGTTCCAGGAGCGCAGAAGGAATCTACCGCATCCGAGATGACACCGTGGACCATCTCGATCATGGTTTCCTTCATGTTCTCACCACGAAGGACTCGGTTACGCTCTTCGTAAATCGTAGACCGCTGTATATTCATGACGTTATCGTATTCGAGAACCCGTTTACGCATGGCGAAGTTGTTGGACTCCACCTTCTTCTGGGCTCTCTCTATCGAGTTGGTTAGGATCTTTGCTTCGATAGCCTCGTCTTCTTCAAAGCGGCCACTGGATACAAGCGCTCTCATTCGCTCTCCTCCAAAGAGGCGCATCAAACTGTCATCTAAAGAAATATAGAAACGGGACTCGCCGGGGTCTCCCTGACGACCTGCACGACCACGTAGCTGGTTATCGATACGTCTGGATTCGTGCCTTTCCGTACCTAGGATATAAAGACCGCCTGCAGCCACGACTTTCGCAGCATTTTCATCGGTTTCCTTTTTAAATTCAGCCTTGGTATTTTGGAAGACTCTTCTTGCTTCAATGATTTCCTCACCGGTAATGATGATGGTTTCATCTTCGCTTGAAGGGAATTGGTCTTCCGGTTTGACAGCACGGTAGCTGTCCGCCCACTCAATCATCTCATCGGTATAGCCCTTCCTGCGCATGTCCTGCTTGGCCATGAACTCAGGGTTCCCACCTAAGACGATATCCGTACCACGACCGGCCATGTTAGTGGCGATTGTCACGGCATCAAGGCGGCCTGCCTGAGCAACTATCTCAGCTTCCTGAGCGTGGTGCTTGGCGTTCAACACGTTATGTTTTACGCCTTCCTTTTTCAGGAGTTTGGAAATTAGCTCGGAGGCTTCAATGTCGACGGTACCAACGAGAATAGGTTGTCCCTTAGCATGGACTTCCTTGATCTGGTTGATGATCGCTCTGTGCTTACCTGCTTCAGAAACGTAGACCTGGTCATTCTGGTCGAGACGTTGGATGGGCTTGTTGGTAGGGATAGCTACAACATCCATCTTGTAAATCTCAGCAAACTCATCTTCCTCGGTCATCGCCGTACCGGTCATACCGGCAAGCTTGGTATACATACGGAAGAAGTTCTGGAAGGTGATAGTCGCCAGAGTCTTGGACTCCTTCTTGATCTCTACGCCTTCTTTGGCTTCGATTGCCTGGTGGAGACCGTCGGAGTATCTTCTTCCTTCCATGATACGGCCGGTGAACTCATCGACAATCTTAACTTCGCCGTCATCGGAGACGATGTAGTCAATATCCCGTTTCATGTTGTTTCTGGCTTTTAATGCTTGTTGAATATAATGCATGAGCTCCATGTGCTCAGGATCGGAGATATTTTCAACGTGGAAGTAGGCTTCCGCTTTGCTGTTACCTTGCTCGGTCAAGTTGGAGGCTTTCCGCTTCTCATCGACCAGGTAATCCACCGTCTCCTCCACATACTCAGCAGTCAGCTGCTCTAGTTTGTTCAGCTCTTCGCTGGGGTCGAGAATACGGCCTTCCAATGTCTTGATAAATTGGTCGGCTCTTTGGTACATCTCGGTGGACTCGTCGCCCTCGCCGGAGATGATCAATGGCGTCCTTGCCTCGTCGATAAGGATGGAGTCGACCTCGTCGACTACCGCGTAGTGGAGGCCTCGTTGCACCAAGCGGTTCTGGTAGATGGCCATATTATCTCGAAGGTAATCAAATCCAAGTTGATTGTTGGTTGCATAGGTAATGTCAGACTGGTAGGCTTCTTGGCGTTCTTCGTTGTCCAGCCCTTGGGTGACGACACCAACGGTGAGGCCAAGGAACTCGTAGACTTTGCCCATCCACTCCGAGTCACGGGTAGCCAGGTAATCGTTGACGGTAACAACGTGAACACCCTTGCCCGCCAGGGCATTCAAATAAACCGGCATGGTAGCAACCAAAGTCTTACCTTCACCGGTCTTCATCTCGGCAATTCGGCCTTGGTGCAGAACGATACCACCAATGACCTGAACGCGATAGGGCTTCATACCAAGTACGCGCCATGCGCCTTCCCGCACCACCGCAAAAGCTTCCGGCAAGAGAGCGTCCAAGCTCTCCCCTTCCGCTACTCTTTTCTTAAAGGATTCCGTCTTCTCTCTAAGTTGGTCATCCGTCAATGCTTCCGTTGCTTTTTCCAGGGCCATCACCTGATCAGCAAGCGGATCAATTCTCTTTACTTCCTTCTCACTGAATGACTTCTTAAAGCCACTGAATAATCCCATACTTCCCCCTTTATCTCTCAAGGCAGTTACGCCAATATTCCATAATTACGCCTATTTATTCTACCACCTTTTTGCTTATCTTCATAGTTAGCCACTCTATGCTAACAGGTAAAATTGTTTTTCCTGTGTCTACCCTGTCAAAACTTTACCCTCGAACACATAAAAAGCGTTAGCCAGGGTCGCCCCTAGCTAACGCCGTAAACTCTGTATGTCTTATTCAGGAATCAACAAACCGTAATTTCCTGCTTTTCTCTTATATACCGCATTGATTTCATTGGTGTCCGGATCGCGGAAGAGGAAGAAGTCGTGGTCAATCAGTTCCATTTGAAGGCAAGCTTCCTCAGCACTCATCGGGTTGACCTCAAGGTATTTCGTTCTCGCAATCTCCGGCTCGTCGTTACCGTTTTCATCTTCAAGCGCTTCCAATTGGTCGTAGCGGATGGATGAATTTTCTTGTCTGCGGTTCAGCATCTTAGTCTTATTTTTGGATATCTGTGAAATCAACGAATCGATACACATATCCACGCTCTCAAGTAGGTCTTTAGAAGTCTGATCCGCACGGAACACCGTTGAATTGTTCATAGAACGAATGGTAATTTCTGCACGCTTATCATCGCTACCCTCAGTGGATAAGGTGACTGTTGTCTCCACCGTATCGTGTCTGAAGTACTTGTTTAGCCTCGTAATCTTCTCTTCAACTAGGCTCTTGAAATGGTCGCGCAGTGTAATGTTTTTTGCTACAAATTGTACATTCATCGTAAACCTCCTTGTTCTTCTTTTAATGAATGTACCCATTATTAGGTGATTTTACAAGTATTTTTCTTTAAGAAAATCTCCATAAATTCCGATGAATAAATTTAACCACTAAAGGCTAGTCCATGGGCTTTGAATAAATATCATTATACAGAAGAGGGCCATCCCCTTGACCAACAATAATTTCCACAACTTTTGACTTTTGTGGATAATGTGGATAAAGTTCGGGAAAACTGAATCGCTCGTCTCTTTTGTCCCCAACTTATCCACAATTCGGTGGATAAGCACAATTTTTACATGGATTTGACAAAACTAGTCCTTTATAATACGCGTTGAATTTCAGCAGAATATTTTCGCTTCCTTTGCAAGTTTATAAAAGAAATTGTGGTCGCCTTAAAATTAAATCAAGATGTTGTGTTCGAACAATCGTTCTTATTGGTTTCGAGTGAAAGTTTATGAATCCTAATTCGAATTTTTCTCCTGGGGGAAGTTTTTTATCAAAATAAATTCTGTTCCCTCGTTGGATGAGGAAATCCGGAAATCATCCAATAAAGACCCTAAGAGTCTCAATTGTTGACGGCCGTCCGTGTGCAAAAGTTCGCTATAGTAGTACTCATTTTCGGGCTGGCTAGGCTGGTCCATTAAGTAGAGGAGGTCATCTACCTCTTTTTGGGTGAGGTAAATATTGGCCAAGACCTTCATCTCCATCTCGTCTTCATTTTTTATATCGACGATAATACGAGTCGCCTCCTTCTCATAGAAGTAGTCGGTAATAGACCGGGCAATGTTGTTGATGAGCTTGGGGTACTTGGACAGGGCCTTTCGATCGATGTAGAGGCCGTAAACCAAGAGAATCACATAGATGGCGATAAACACATAGATAAGGCGGCTGAAGCGGATATCCGATATGATGGCCACCGAGCTGATTTCGTAACCGAAGAGTTTGAAGGTGGACATGAAGACCATCCCGATAATGCCCGCAGCAAAACCCACGTTATAGAGGTTGTAGCCTTCGTGGAACTTCAGGAAGGCGGTGGAAATCATTGATCCCGTGAAGGGGGTCTTCGTAGCTCGGATAACCAGGCTCATGAAGGCGACCATACTCGCGCTGTTCCATAAAGGCGCGCCTATCCCTGCTATCGCAAAATAGTCCGTGAGTAACTGGGAAGGCGATGTATATATAATCCCCAAGCCTTCTAGAATCTTGGGCAGCGGTTCGACGATAAGTCCCATGGCCACATACGCAACAATAATAATGAGAGGAATCGACCACTTGGCCTTATCGATTCGCACCCCTTTAAAACTACTTTTTCTTTCCATGTTCCCTACTTTCTTTGTTCTCGTATTGTCTCCTAGCTTCTACCCCTAATTCCAAGTTCTTAGTGACCCGATTCGAAATCAAAAAAAGACCTCCTGCAATTTCTGCAAGAAGTCTTTCGTTAGTTAGTTTATAATCCCTTTTCCTTGATAATCTCATCGAGGGTGTGCCAAGCCAACACGGCGCATTTGACCCGTTGAGGCATGACGGAGATGCTTTGGAGGGCGACTGCGTCGCCTAAGCTATCTTCCAGCTCATCCATATTGGTCTTCTCCCCCTTAATCATGCCGAGGAAGTCCTCAACTTGTTTCTTAGCGTCTTGGATATTTTCCCCTTCGATCAGTTCACACATGAGGGAAGTGGAAGCTTGGCTAATCGCACAGCCGTGGCCTGTGAAGGAAATCTCTTCGATGATATCCCCATCCATTTTGACGGATAACTGGATATCATCGCCGCAACTGGGGTTGTGGCCCCGCTCGGTGAAGTCAGGCTCCTCCATCTCGTACTTATAGTCGGAGGACCTTGAGTGCTGCATGATGATTTGGGAGTAAATCTGCTTTAAATCCATTAGTTGCCTCCTAATCCCATGGTTTCGTTAACTTCGTCGATGGTCGCCAAGAAGGCATCACATTCTTCCCTCGTGTTGTAGAAGGAGAAGGAAACTCGGCAGCTAGACCCTTGGCCCAAAGCCTTGTGAAGCTGTTGGGTGCAGTGGTGGCCGCTTCTGATGGCGATCCCGTTAAAGTCCATGATGGTAGACACATCGTGGGGGTGGACGTCCTTAATATTGAAGGCAACGGCAGCACCACGGGGGCCATGCTCCGGATGATACAACTCAATATCCTTCCGCTCTTTTAGCTTTATTGCACAATATTCGCCCAAGGCTTTCTCGTAGCGCTCAATCTTATCCAAGCCGATATTTTCCATGTAGTCGATGGCGGCATGGAGGCCCACTACTCCGCCGACGTTTTGCGTGCCAGCTTCAAACTTGTAAGGCAGCTCTGCAAAGGTAGCGTAGTCGTCGTAAACATACTCAATCATTTCCCCACCGTAAAGGAAGGGTCTCATGTTCTCCAAGATATCCCGTTTGCCATAAAGTACGCCTATCCCGAAGGGGGCTAGCATCTTGTGGCCGGAGAAGGCGAAGAAGTCGCAGTCCATATCTTGGACATCGACCTTTTCATGAGGGGTAAGTTGGGCTCCGTCGACGACGGTTAGGGCACCAAACTCGCGGGCTTTTTTGATCATGGCCTTCGCATCGGGGACGGTAGAAAGGACGTTGGAAGCTCCGGTGAAGGAGAGGACCTTGGTTTTTTCGTTGAGCTTGTCTTCGAAGTCCTCCATATCCAAACCAAAGTCATCATTAAGCTCGATATAGCGAAGATTGGCGCCTGTCTGTTGGCATACAAATTGCCAGTTCACCGAATTGGAGTGGTGCTCCATCCGGGTGATCAAGACTTCGTCTCCCTCTTTAAGGTGTTCCATTCCCCAAGCGGTCGAAACCAAGTTCAAGCTTTCCGTTGCATTTCGCGTGAAGAGAACTTCGACGCTTTCCTTGGCATTGATAAACTCCCTTACCTTCTCCCTGCCTAGCTCGTTGGCTTGGGTAGCCAAGATACTGAGGCGGTGATTGCCTCGCAAGGGGTTAGCATTTTCTTCTCGGTAAAACTTAGCGACCCGATCGATGACCTGGTTAGGTCGTTGAGTGGTTGCCGCGTTATCCAAATAGATAACGGGTTGGCCCTCAAGCTGAAGGTAAGCAAAGTCACTACGCACAGCATCGATGTCAAAACCGGGGTCCTCGAGGATTTGTTCAATTTCTTCTAAAGAAAGTTCTTTACTCATCGATTGATAATCCTTTCGTGTATCTCTGCCTTGAGTTCCTTTCTCAGTTCTTCGTCTTGTATGCGGTCCAAAGTGGGGGCCATCCTTGCCTCAACCGCCAAACTCTCCGCTTGCTTCTGGTCTAAGCCCCTCGACATGATATAGAACAACTTGTCAGGTTCCAAGCGGCCTGCCGAAGCGGCGTGATTACCTTCCACATCGCTCTCCCCCGACAGAAGTAGAGGAACTGCGATGGAGTGAGCTTCGTCGCTCATGAGGATAGCAAATTCTTCCTCGTTTCCTTTGGATCCAACGGACCCCTTGATGAAGTCGATGGTGCCGCGGAAGCTCTTCTTTGCCTTATCCAATAAGGCGCCGTTCACTTGGATATCTGAATTGCTGAAGGGAGCAATGTGCTTGATGTCATAGAAGAGGTCAATCTCTTCTTCTTTGGATGCGATGTAAGCGCAGTAGGCAGTCGTCATCGACTCGAAACCGGTCAAGTCACAAGCGTAGTTTAGGTTGGTCCGTTCGCTACCCAGCTCGACTTGAACCAGGTGGAGGATCCCGCCGTCTTTAACGTTTGCGATAATGGACTGGTTGTTTTTCGACTTGGCATTAAGCTGGTTTACCAGAACAAGGCGGACGATCGCATCCTCTTGAACGTCTACGTAGATAACACCGTTACGAACGGCAGCTTCATCATCTTCGCTATAGGCGCGAATAACCAGAGATCCACAGTGACCAGGCTCGGCAACAATGTGGTGCCGGTCAACCAATTGTCTGTCCTCTTTTGAAAGTGGGAGGTCATATCTCTTGTGGTCACCATGGAGAACGGTAATGGTTTGCTCAAAATTAGCAAGGTCTTTATTTTCCTGTAGGACTGCTTTTGAAATGCCGTGGCCTGACTCTTCGACCAAGCGGTCAAAGTCTGCTGTTAAGGGCGCTTCCGGTTGAAGGGCTTCGTAGCTTACTTTATCTGCAAGTTCTAAATCCACAGGCACGTCATTTACTTTTAACCACCGATTGGTGAGGACCGGTAGAACACTGCCCCTAGTATCATCGTGGTGAATTACTTTTTCTTGAATTGTCATTATCCGATCGCCCCTTTCAGTTCGAGACTAATCAGGTTGTTCATCTCTACCGCGTATTCCATAGGGAGCTCTTTAGCGATTGGTTCGGCAAAGCCTCGGACGATCATGGCTTTCGCCTCATCCTCAGGAATGCCACGGCTCATCAAATAGAAGATGGCGTTCTCGTCGATGCGGCCAATCTTCGCTTCGTGGCCCAAATCGACATCGTCATTCTTGATGCGGATGGTTGGAATCGTGTCCGCCCTACTCTGATCGTCTAACATGAGGGACTCACAGGAAACCGTGGATTTGGAACCTGCAGCCGTTGGACCAATATCTACCGTACCGCGGTAGATGGCGACGCCACCGCTCTTGGAGATCGACTTGGTATTGATGGATGACGAAGTGTGAGGAGCGTAGTGCATGACCTGAGCACCCGTATCCAAGTGTTGGCCTTCACCTGCAAAGGTAATGCCGGTGAATTCGCTCTTCGCGCCTTCTCCAAGTAGGAGACTCGTTGGGTAAAGCATGGAGACAGCTGACCCGAACGACCCGGAAATCCACTCAATCTTTCCGTCTTTTTCTACCCGAGCTCGCTTGGTGTTCAGGTTGTACATGTTTCTCGACCAGTTCTCGATGGTGGAATAGCGAAGCTTAGCGCCTTCCTTGATGACAAGCTCAACGGCTCCGGCGTGGAGGTTGAGGGTGTTGTACTTTGGTGCTGAGCAACCTTCGATGAAGTGGACGGATGCCCCCTTCTCGACAATAATCAGGGTGTGCTCAAATTGGCCAGCCCCAGGTGCATTGAGGCGGAAGTAGGATTGGAGAGGGATGTCGACTTCGACGCCCTCGGGCACGTAAACGAAGGATCCGCCTGACCATACCGCATAGTGCAAAGCAGCGTAACGGTGGAGGTTGGGGTTGATTACCGTACCGAAGTACTGCTGAATCATATCCGGATATTCACGAACGGCGGAGTCAAAGTCGGTGTAGATGACCCCTTGTTCAAGAAGGTAGTCCTTCATGTTGTGGTAGACGACTTCCGAGTCATACTGGGCGCCAACGCCAGCGAGTTGTTCCAACTCGGCCTCGGGAATACCTAACTTGTCGAAGGTGTCTCGAATCTCATCAGGCACGTTGGTCCAGTCCCGCTCCATCTGGGCTTTGGGACGGATATACATGGAGATTTGCTCCATATCCACAGCAGAAAGGTCAGGTCCCCAAGTAGGGTTTTCGGTTTTATTAAAAATTTCTAAGGCTTCCAGTCTCTTCTCCAGCATCCATTGGGGTTCGTCTTCCTTATTGTCGTGGATTTCGTGGATGACCTTCTCGGTCAGACCGTTTTCCGCCTTATAGCTGTACTCGAAGGTGTTCTTTAAGTCGTAAACACCACGGTCCATATCTTCGACTTGCGTTCTTTCTCTATCCAAGGGGGCCAGGTTTTTCTTCCTTTCCTCCCTTTGCTTAGCTCTATCCTCATGCCTTCTTTGGGCAATGTGGTTAGTATCCATAATCTCAGGCATCTACTGCCTCCTCCCCTTGGCCGCTAACCGTCTCTTCCAACTCTTGACGCAACCAAGCGTAGCCGTCCTGTTGGACGCGGTCAACGAGCTCTGGTCCGCCCTCTTTGGCAATCTTACCATCGATGATAATGTGGACGAAGTCCGGTTTGATCTTGTCTAAGATCGCGCTATGGTGGGTGATGATTAGGCAAGCTTTGGACTCATCAAGGAAGTCAGCGACCCCTTCGGAAACCACGCGAACTGCATCGACGTCTAGGCCAGAGTCAGTTTCATCCAAAAGGATGAGGTCAGGATTGAGAACTTGCATTTGAAGGATTTCGTTCTTCTTCTTTTCACCACCAGAGAAGCCGACATTGAGGTAGCGGTCGCCTACGCTGGTCTTCATCTCCAAGTGCTCCATCTTCTTGGCAAGGTCTTTCTTGAACTTCAATACAGGAACGTTCTTCTTGGTCACTTCGGATTTAGCGGTACGTAAAAAGTCCTCTACCGTTACGCCGGGAATCTCTTGAGGCGATTGGAAGCTAAGGAAGATGCCCTTTCTGGCTCTCTCGTCTGTAGAATCCTCAAGGATACTCTCGTCTTTGAAGCGGATGTCGCCTTCTTCAATCTCATATTTAGGGTGGGCCATAATCGCGTTAAGCAAAGTCGACTTACCCGCTCCGTTAGGTCCCATTACGACGTGAACTTCGCCAGGTTGAATTGTCAGGTCGATCCCCTTGAGAATTTCCTTCTCCTCAACACTGACAACTAAATCTTGAATCTCTAATAATGCAGTCATATCTACTCCTTGCTAATGAGTTATTTACACTAACATCCTTAGGCAACGTTTGCTACCTATGAATGGTGGTTGCTTTGATACAATTTACCATCCTTCATTGTAACCTATTATCGGTGAAAATGTAGTGATTCTCGTCACTTTTCTCTCCAACATCCCGTCATTTCAAACCTTTTACGATGCATGAATTCATTTATGCCCTGTTTTTGAGCCTGATTAGACCAATATTTTAAATTGATGTGAAATTCATGTTATAATCAATAATCAAGCAGAACAGTAAATGCTCGAGACATGGTTCTCGTTTGGAGTGTAAAGGGGAGAAAAATGAATACAGAAAATGTAGGAAGCGTTCGCGTCGCCAATAGCATCATCCGTCAACTTGTTGCAGAAGCAGCAAAGAAAACGGACGGCGTTTACAAAGTCCACGGTTATGAAAAGAATCTATTAGACAACAAGGGAAGACGAGCTATCCAAACTCATTTCACTGATGAGGAAAGCTACATCGAAGTCTACATCGTCGTCGATGAAGGCTTCAATGTGATTCAAACCGCTGAAAATGTACAAAAGGCAATCGCTGAAGAATTAAGCAGCATGTTACGAATCGAAAGCAATGACATTCACGTCATTGTCACTTCCATTCACTATAATTTCCAATAAATTTCCAGGTATTTTATCAGGAAAAATAAGGGCTTAGCCGCGTTAGTGGCCAAGCCCTTTTCATTTGTCTCAAATTGGTTTTACTTGCCGAACTTTTCCTTGTAGGCCGCTGCAACTTGGTCAGCACTGAAGCCCATGTATTCCATTACTGCTCCGCCTTCGCCGGATGCACCAAACCGGTCGATACCGTAAGCTAAACCTTCAAAGCCAAGATACTTCTCCCAACCGAAGGTTGCTCCAGCTTCCACGCTCATGCGGTTGCGGTTATCCTTTGGTAAGACGCTTTCTCTATAGGCTTCGTCTTGTTCATCAAACCGCTCCCAACTTGGCATGGATACCACGTTGACGTGGATACCGTCCTGAGCAAGAAGATCTTTGGCCTCAACAGCCAAGGCAACTTCCGAACCCGTTGCAATGATGATGCCGCTTGCCTCTTCTGCAGCTTCAGCAATGACGTAAGCACCCTTATCTACACCGTCTTTTGCCTTCGTTTCCGTTCCGTCGACAACAGGCAGATTTTGACGGGAAAGAACGAGCATCGTTGGTCCCTCTGTCCGTTCGATAGCTACCCGCCAAGCCTGAGAAGTCTCGTTACCGTCCGCCGGGCGAATAACTTGAAGGTTAGGTAGAGCACGCCACATGGCCAACTGTTCGATTGGTTCGTGGGTTGGGCCATCCTCGCCAACCGCCACCGAGTCGTGGGTGAAGGTAAAGATGGATGGAATTTCAGAAAGCGCGGCTAAGCGAACTGCTGCCTTCATGTAGTCAGAGAAAACAAAGAAGGTTGCGCAGTAACTCTTGGATCCCCCGTGGAGGATAATACCGTTCAGGATTGCCGCCATGGCAAATTCGCGGACGCCGTACCAAATGTTTTTCCCTTCATAGGAGCCAGGCAAGAAGTCTCCGCCGTCAGCGATATAGGTGTTGTTGGAAGAGAAGAGGTCCGCTGAGCCACCCCAGAAGCTAGGAATCTGGTCCGCAATCACTTGGATAGCCGCCTCAGAACTCTTTCTGGATGCCAGCGCTTTATCTCCGGTCTTATAGGTTGGTAGGTTTTCCGCCCAGTTTTCGGGCAATTCGCCTGCCATATCGGCCTTCAATTGTGCAGCATCCTCAGGATACTTGTCTTCATATTCAGCTAAAAGCTCGTTCCAAGTCTCGTGGGCTTCATGTCCTCTATCCCCGATAACCTTATTGAAGTGGTCGGTTACGGACTCATCGATGATAAACTCTTCGGTTTCCCAACCCAAGTATTCTTTTAGGGAGCTGGTATTTTCCTCACCTAGAGGAGCACCGTGGACCTTGTTGGTTCCAGCAAGAGGCGAACCGTAGCCGATCTCTGTCTTCACCTCGATTAGGGTCGGTTGGTCGGTGTTTGCCTTCGCCTCTTCCAAGGCTTTCAAAATTTCATCGCAGTCATTGCCATCCTTAACATGAAGGACTTGCCAATCATAGGCTTCATACCGCTTTTTCACATCTTCGGAGAAACTGGTAGAAATTGGGCCGTCTAGGCAGATATCGTTGGAATCGTAAAGGACAATCAGCTTCCCTAACTTGAGGTGGCCTGCCAGAGATGAAGCTTCTGCTGTAACCCCCTCCATCAAGTCGCCGTCGCCGCAAAGGACGTAAGTGTAGTGGTCGATAAGGTTAGCGTCGTCCTTGTTGAAGCGGGCAGCCAAATGAGCCTCAGCCATGGCCATACCCACAGCGTTAGCAAGACCTTGACCTAAAGGACCTGTTGTAGCTTCAACGCCGTCCACGTGGCCATACTCAGGGTGGCCCGCCGTATTGGCATGGAGCTGTCTGAAGTTCTTTAGCTCATCCAGACTAACCTTGTAGCCGGATAGGTGAAGAAGGCTGTAAAGAAGAGCAGAACCGTGTCCCGCAGAAAGGACGAAACGGTCGCGGTTAAACCACTTGCTGTCTTTGGGATTGTGGTTCATGACCCTTGTCCATAGGGTATAGGCCATAGGCGCTGCCCCCAACGGAAGACCTGGGTGGCCTGAATTAGCTTGGTTGATTTGGTCCATACTCAACATGCGAACCGTATTAATGCTCAATTGGTCGATTTGATCAAACATATTTTCTCCTTATCTTTCCACGTGACGTATCATTATAGCCTATGCTAGGCTAATCTCTTCTTAAGGTCTGCTTTGCTTCCATTCGCCTTCTTCTAATTCTTTTAGGCGACCTGTTAGTTTGTAGGGAACTTTCTTCAAATCTTCTATCGTTGTGCAACCTAGCATAACCATCGCATTCTTGGAGTGGGCAATTAAGTCTTCGATATACTTGCTGGCGTAATCTCTGCCTCCATACATGAGAAAGCGGAGGAGCTCGCCGCTGATGGCAGTCATGTCGGCACCAAGGATGATGGCCCTCACTACGTCCGATGCGTTTCTGATCCCGCCCGAAGCGATGATATAGGCGTCTTGGGAGGCTCGTCTCACGTTGAGGATTGCTTTCGCCGTGGGGATTCCCCAGGAATAAAACTCGCTATAGTCAAAATCGAAGGCTCGTAAGTCTTCGATTTCCACGAAATTGGTGCCCCCATAACCAGAAACGTCGATGGCCGTAACTCCTGCATCGATGAGCTTCCTACCCACCTCTTCAGATAGGCCAAAGCCCACTTCCTTGGCGATTACCTTGCCGGGGAAGGCTTGGCAAATGTTGCGAATATTTTCTTCGAATTGGGTGAAGTCCTTGTCTCCCTCGGCCATGGCCAACTCTTGGGAAACATTGATGTGGATACCGATGGCGTCGGCGTCGATCATCTCCATTGCCGCCCTGACCATCTCCACGTCTGCTTCGGCCCCAAGGTTGGAAATCACGGTGTGTGGCTTGCCCAGTATTTCGCGGACGATGTGGAAAGACCTCTTCGCTGTCTCGTCCTCTAAAGCAATCTTTTGGGACCCGACGGCCATAGGCAAATTAAAGGTCCTAGCGATGTATGCTAAATCGCTGTTGATTTCTTCAGAAAGGTCAGTGCCGCCGGTCATGGCATTAATATAGAGGGGAAAGTCGACTGTTTGGCCGAGAAAGGTTGTCGAGGTGTCGACATCCTTGTCCGCCAAACCCGGTAAGGAATTGGTTTCTACATATACATCATTGAGCAGGTTGTTCCCTTGGTACTCTGTCTGTAACAAGCGCTCAATGTGTTCATCTTTTCGCTGTTTGCGCATATTGTTCTCCATCAAACCACTCTTTCTAAGGGTTAACCCCTATCCTAATGAGCGGCTCCCTCTTCGGGTAGCCTATTGTAAATCGAGCAGAACATAATTGGGCAGGAGGCGGTCGATCAATTTCTTCGTCTTCTTACGATCAACCTCGTAGTAGGAAACGCCATCCATGTAAACTCCTTCACCCGGAATGGTGTGGGTGTTCATCTGAAGACCCTTCAACTCATTAACCCGGCCTGCCATACCGATAATTTCATCCCAAGGGATGTTGGTCCTTACGTCTTCCATCACCGTCTTGATATAGGCGGGCAGCTGCTGGATTCCTGACCCCTTAAATATCTGTTCGACTACCGATTTTAAAAACTTCTGCTGGGCTTCGACTCGGCCGATGTCCCCTTGGGCATAACCCGCCCGATAGCGGAGGTAACCCAAGGCCTGTTCCCCATCCAGTTCTTGGGGACCCGGCTTGATCTTGTCCTTCGTCATGTCCTGACGTTCATAAATATAGTCCATGCCAATATCCGGTACGTCGTAGTGGACACCACCGATGGCGTCGACCATTTTGACTACCGCTTCGAAGTCCACCTCAACGAAATAGTCGAGGTCTATATTCAACCAGTCCCTGATGCTTTCCATGGTCAAGCGGATGCCGCCCATGGAGTGGGCATGGTTCAGTTTCGTATATACTCCATCTACTTTTACCCTCGAATCACGTGGTAAAGAGAGTAAATCTACCGTAGCATTGGCAAAATCTACCTTAACCAACATCATGGTGTCGGTTCGGGTAAAGTTGCTGGATTCCCCATCGTTTTGGTCAACGCCGAGCAGAAGAAAAAACAGCTCGGAATCGACAACTCGGCCTTCTGTATCCTGATGGGATAGTTTCTCAACGTCCACCCACCCATCATCTGTAATTAAGCTTGATCCCGTACCGGCTGCTTCCTGCTCTTGGACGTAAACCTGGTTGAGATAGGCGTTCATCACGATAAAAAATAGCAAGGCGAAGCCGAGAATGGCAACAAACCGTAATACGCGGAATTTCATTCTCTCCTCCTCTGTTTCTATCAAACATTGTAACATAGGCACTCGTTTGCATGAAGAAAAAAGAGGGGTCCTGACCAAAGTTTTGGTCAGGACCCCTCTCTCTTATTTAAGGAAAGAATCTTTCCTATTTAATGATATTCATTTTGCTTGTGCTTACTTCTGCTGTTTCCACTTCTTCGCTCAAAGGTTCCTGGGCTTTCTTCGCCTTCTTCGGACGAACGATGGAAGGGTCTTTGCGGCTTAGGGCTTCCCAAGCACTGGACATCATCAGCTTGACGCGGTTAACTTGGTTGACTTCAGAAGCACCCGGATCGTAGTCGATAGCAATAATGTTTGCCTCGTCGTACTGGTCGCGGATTGCCTTCATGACCCCCTTACCGGTGATATGGTTTGGTAGGCAGCCGAAAGGTTGGATACAGACGATATTTGGCGCGTCCTGGTGGATAAGCTCAATCATCTCGCCGGTTAGTAACCAGCCCTCACCGTAGTGGTGGCCCAATTTGACGATTTCTTCCGCGTAGGCTTCAATCTCCTCAATATATAGAGGCTCTTCAAAGTGGACGGAATCTCGCAAGGCCTTACGTACCGGTGTCCGGTAAGTCTCTAAAATCTTAACGGCGATGTTGCAAACAAGAGCAACCCGCTTGCTGGTCTTTAAGAGGTCAGCCTTGTGGACAGCGTTACGGAAGCAGTACATAAAGAAGTCGGTCATGTCCGGTACGATAACTTCTGCACCTTCAGCCTCCAACAATTCTTGCAGGTAGTTGTTTGCTTCTGGCAGATACTTAACCAGAATCTCGCCGACGATGCCGGCCTTAGGAACGACGATATCCTTCCTTGGAATCCGGTCGAAGTCTTCGACGCACTGCTTGGTCAACTTCTTGAATTCACGCTTCTTGGGGTGCTTGACCCACTCAGTGAACTTGCTAATCCACTTTTCCTTGGTCCGCTCGGTTTGTCCCTCGTTGACTTCATAAGGACGGGTAGCATTGGACACTCTCATGATGAGGTCCCCTGCGATGATGGAGTAGGCACCCTTGTTGAGGAGGCCTAGGTTAATCTCTAATCCAGGAGATGTCTCGATACCCTGAGCTGACAAGGCGATAACCGGAATCTGGGGGTAACCCATATCTTCCAGTGCCTTACGGATATAGGCAACGTAGTTGGATGCCCGGCAGGCACCACCGGTTTGCGTCATCAGGAGGGCGGTGCGGTCGGGATCATACTTGCCCGATTCTAAGGCCTCCATCATCTGGCCGACGACGGTAATGGACGGATAGCAAGAGTCGTTATTGACATACTTCAGTCCTGCGTCGATAACCTTGGTATCGACCTTTTCTAGGAACTCGAAGTTGTAGCCCTCGGAGCTCAAAGCGCCTTTCAAAATCTTGAAGTGATCGGGGGCCATAGCCGGTACCAAAATCGTGTAGCCGTCTTCCTTCATTTCCTTGGTATAGACTGCCTTCTTTGGCGCTTGGATTTCATCTCTGTCCGCTGGTGTAAAGCCCTTGTCCTCCTTCGTTGACGCTTGGACCAAGGACCGAATACGAATCTTTGCCGCACCCAAGTTGGAGACTTCGTCAATCTTCAGAACGGTGTAGATTCTTCCCTTGGCTTCCAAAATTTCCTGGACCTGGTCGGTAGTGACCGCGTCAAGACCGCAGCCGAAGGAGTTCAACTGGACGAGCTCAAGGTTTGGTTGGTCTGCTAGGAATTCCGCAGCCCGGTACAATCTGGAGTGGTAAACCCACTGGTCAAGGACCCGGAGGTCTTGGCTCATGTCTTCAATATTAAAGGCAACCGCATCTTCAGATAATACTGCGATGCCCATACCGTTAATCAGATCAGGAATACCGTGGTTCACTTCACCGTCGATGTGGTAAGGGCGGCCTGCAAGAACGATACCTTTTCTTCCCTCTTCGGCATTCACCCAGTCAAGGGCTCTCTTGCCTTCGCGGCGGATGTCTTCATTAAATTCTTGCTGCTCTTGCCAAGCTGCATCTACCGCATTCTTAATGAACTTCTTGTCGATGTGGTAGTCTTGTCCATCAATTTCAAACTGGTCAAAGACCTCCGTCAAGCGGCTGGTGATGGTCTTCTGATCCTTAAAGGACACGAAAGGATACATGAAAGTCACGTTGTTCTTCTCTAAGGAAGATACGTTGTTTTGGATAACTTCAGGGAAGCCGATGACCACAGGACAGTTGATCTGGTGGTCGGACTTCTCGAATTCTTTATGCTCGTAGAAGACACTTGGATAGAAGACAAACTTCACGTCCTTCTCAACCAAGTCCTCAATGTGGCCATGGGAAATTTTCGCCGGATAGCAAACCGTCTCCGAGGAGATATAGCCGATACCCTTCTCATAAGTCTGTCGGTCACTTTCGCTGGAAAGGACGACCGGGAAACCAAGCTTCGTGAAGAAGGTGTGCCAGAAAGGATAATTTTCATACATGTTCAATACGCGTGGAATACCCACCGCAGGGAACTTCGCGTGGTTCTCGTCCACGTTGTCGTAGTGGTTGAACATGCGGTCATACTTGTACTTATACAGGTTAGGTAGACCGTTATCTTCTCGCTTGATGCCGGCTCCACGCTCACAGCGGTTACCGGAAATGTAGCGACCACCGTCGCTGAAGATGTTGATGGTCAGCGCACAGTTGTTGGAACAGATCCCACAGCGAGCGCTCTTTTGGGTGTAACTGAACTCTTGAAGCTCGGCAGGCGTCTTAATCTTAGACGCACCGGTGGACCTATCTTTCGCAATGAGGGCCATACCCATAGCACCCATCAATCCCGCGATGGATGGACGAGTCGTCTTCCTGCCCGTGATCCGCTCAAAGGTGCGGAGGATAGCGTCGCCATAGAAGGTACCGCCCTGAACAACCAGGTTTTCACCTAGGCTCTCGGGGTCTCTTACCTTGATAACCTTTTGGATGGCATTTTTGATAACCGAGTAGCAAAGGCCTGCTGCGATGTCGCCAACCTCAGCGCCTTCCTTTTGCGCCTGCTTTACCTTGGAGTTCATAAAGACGGTACAACGGCTGCCTAGGTCAGCAGGATTTCTCGCATAAAGGGCAACCTGTTGGAATTCCTCAACGGTCATGCCGACCGATGCGGCAAAGGTGGATAGGAAGGACCCGCAACCGGATGAACACGCTTCATTCAACTGGATGGAGTCGATGACGCCGTTGGAAATGTGCATGGCCTTCATATCTTGGCCACCGATGTCTAAGATGAAGTCAACATCAGGGTTGAAGTAGTGGGCAGCGGTGTAGTGGGCAATGGTCTCTACCTCACCGTTGTCGATATTCAACGCTGACTTGATGAAGTCCTCGCCGTAGCCGGTGATACCGGAGCTGGCAATGTAGGTATCCTCGTTCATCTCTTCATAGATATGTAGGAGGTTTTCTAAAACGTGCTCAAGGGGCTTGCCCTTGTTGTTGGAATAGTGAGTGAACAGAATTTGGTTGTCTTCACCAATCAGGACCATCTTGGATGTGGTTGAACCTGCATCGACACCCAAATAGACAGGTCCCTTGTAGGTCGCCAAGTCGCCGTAAACCTCTTTGTCAGTCTTGTGGTCTTCAAGGAAAGCTTGGTAGTCATCTTCCGAATCGAAAAGAGGCTCTAGGGTCTTCATTTCCTCTTCTTCATCTTCCAAGATAACGCCGCTATTGATGCGGTCAATCAACTCTTGGAGGGAGATGTTTTCAGCATTGTCTCTGGCTTCGAGGGCTGCGCCCATGGCCACATAAAGTTGACCGTTCTCCGGCGTGGTAAAGGTGTTGCCGTCGTCGCCTAAGGTTTCGATGAAGCGCTCTCTCAGATTCTCCAAGAAGTGGAGAGGGCCACCAAGGAAGGTGATATTTCCTTCGATAGGACGTCCGCAAGCCAAGTTGGAGATGGTTTGGTTGACAACCGATTGGAAGACGCTCATGGCGATGTCTTCGTTAGAAGCACCGTCGTTCATCAGAGCTTGGATGTCCGTCTTGGCGAAAACGCCACAGCGGGAAGCGACAGGATACAATTTTTCAAAGCCGTAAGCCAGTTCGTTGAGGCCGGAAGCGTCGGTGTCCAGAAGGTTGGCCATCTGGTCAATAAAAGCGCCGGTACCGCCTGCGCAGATGGAGTTCATTCGCTGCTCGACGTTGCCAGATAAGTAAGTAATTTTAGAGTCCTCGCCGCCCAACTCGATGATGACGTCGGTGTGAGGTAGGAATTCACGGATTGCCTTGGTTCCTGCGATTACCTCTTGGATGAAGGTAATGCCTAAGTTCTTTTCAACAAACATGCCGCCTGAACCGGTAACGTTCATGCGCACGGTGGCGTTGCCGACCTGTTCGTAAAGCTCGATAAGCACCTGCTTTACCGTCAGTTTGACGTCGCTCTTGTGCCTGCGGTATACGGAGAAAATTACATTTTCATTCTCGTCGAGGGCAACTACCTTAACGGTCGTTGAGCCTACATCCAATCCTGCATGTATTTTCATATTGTCCCTTTCTCAATCTTGTTTCTAGGTGTTTCTTGGTGTTTTGCTGTGTCTTCTGTAAAGTGATTTTGAATGACTTTTTAGGCCATCCAAATAATTGTAAGGTTGATATTCACGCATTTTCGCGTCTAAACGGCTTGTTTCCAAACAAGCAGATATATCATAACTCAAAAATTGATTCTAATCAATAATTACCAAATCATTATCATTCTTATGTAAATTTTGATGTTTCAAAACTTGATGTTTCAATTGAATGGATTAGTATATAATTGAAGAGGAAGGTAAACTCTAGATTTTTTGCGAATCCTAGAAGGATAATAGACAGAGTCTAATAGAAATCGTCTGTTAATTTCGCACAAAATTTGGATAAGACTAGTTTAAATATGGAATGTGGAGGAAGAATGAATACCTTAACTGTACAGATGAATGATTTTTTACACTACATCGGCGTAAATGACCGGGAAACGGCGCTGTTTGAGAACCAATGGCCCTTGGACCACGGCGTAACCTACAACTCCTACCTGATTGTAGACGAGAAAACTGCTCTTTTGGACACGGTAAAGATTACCAAAGTTGACGATTTCGTCGACAAGCTCCAGCGCGCTTTGGATGGCCGCGACCTTGACTACCTCGTCGTCCACCATATGGAGCCCGACCACTCTGGTTCCATTCAATTCATCAAGAGACTCTACCCTAACGTACAAATTGTGGGTAACAAGAAGACCGCAGAATTTATTGAAGGCTTCTACGGCATCCCTGCCGAAGAGATCCAAATCGTTGCCGAAGGCGACAAGTTGGAACTGGGCAAGCACAGCCTACAATTCTTTATGACCCCTATGGTCCATTGGCCTGAATCCATGGTCAGCTACGAAGCTGAATCCAAGATTCTCTTCAGCCAAGATATCTTCGGTGGCTTTGGCGCCCTTGACGGCCCCATCTTCGACGACGAAATCAACTGGAAGTACTATGCAGACCAAACTGCCCGCTACTACACCAATATCGTAGGCAAGTTCTCCAGACAGGCACAAAACGCCCTAAAGAAGCTGGAAGGACTTGAGATAAAGATGATTTGCCCGGTGCATGGCCCGGTTTGGCGAGATAAGCCAGAGAGAATCATCAAGCTGTATCAGAACTTGGCAACATGGCAAGTGGAAGAAGGCGTCGTCATCGTTTACGGGTCCATGTACGGAAACACCGAGCTCGTCGCCGAGGCAATTGCCCGCGAACTTGCTGTACAGGGCATTAAGAACGTGCAAATCTTTGACGTCGCCAAGACTCACCCCTCCTACATTCTCAACGAGGTGTGGAAGTATCGCGGCCTGATCCTTGGATCTTGCACATATAACAACGCTCTATTCCCACCAATGCAAAACTTGGTTAACATTTTAGAAGAGAACAAGATGGAAAACCACACGATTGCTACCTTTGGTTCCTACTCATGGTCCGGCGGTGCTTTGAAGGAACTTAATGCATTTGCCGAGTCTCAAAAGTTCGAACGCATCGAAGAGACCGTCGAAGTGAAAAATGCAGCGAAGGAAGAAGACATCGAGCAAGCACGCGTCCTAGCCAGAAAGATGGCAGACAACTTGGTTGACCACCGCCTAGATAATTACACGAACATGCTGGATATTTAGGTCTTTGATCATTCAGACCAGTATTTATCCGGTTCAAGTCAAGAAAGAAGGATTCTTCATGACAACAAATCAAAATAAAGTCGTCCTTATCGTCATGGACGGCATGGGCATAAGCCCCGAAGGCAAGGAGATAGGTGACGCCGTTAAGGCTGCCAAAACCCCTACCCTCGACCGCTTGTACGCGGAAAAACCTTGGATTTCCCTACGCGCTCATGGCACGGCAGTCGGACTTCCCTCCGATGACGACATGGGCAACAGTGAAGTTGGCCACAACGCCCTTGGAGCTGGTCAAGTCTACGCCCAGGGAGCCAAGCTGGTAAACGAATCTATTGAAAGTGGGGCAATCTTCCAGTCAACCAGCTGGTTGGCGGCAGTCCAAAACGCCAAGACCAACCACAGCAAGTTGCACTTTATCGGCCTCTTGTCCGACGGTAACGTCCACTCCAACATCAACCACCTGAAGGCACTTATAACCAGAGCCAAAGAAGAAGGTGTTAAGGAAGTTCGCGTCCATGCCCTCTTGGATGGACGAGATGTTCCCCCTACCAGCGGACAAAGCTATATCGACGATATGGAAGCTTTCTTCCAATGTTTAAATGACGACAGTTTCAACGCCCGCTTCGCTAGTGGCGGCGGTCGGATGAACATCACCATGGACCGGTACCAAGCAGATTGGGCCATGGTCCGAAGAGGCTGGGAAGCCCACGTTCGCGGCCAAGCCCGGATGTTCCCTTCTGCTACCGAAGCCTATCAAACTCTCCGCGAAGAGACCGGTGCCCTTGACCAAGACCTGCCTCCTTTCGTCATCGCTGACGACCTACAACCCGTCGGTAAAATCGAAGACGGCGATTCCGTCATCTTCTTCAACTTTAGAGGAGATCGGGCGATTGAGATGAGTATGGCCTTCGAAGCGGAAGACTTCCCTTACTTTGAGAGAGGCGAAGTGCCTAAGGTCTTCTATGCCGGTATGCTGGAATACGACGGCGACCTCCACGTCCCTTCTCACTATCTCGTCAACCCACCACAGATTCACAACACCCTGACCGAGTACTTGGTGCAAAACGACGTCAACGAGTTTGCTTGTTCTGAAACCCAAAAGTTTGGTCACGTCACCTACTTCTGGAACGGGAATCGCCAAGAAAAGTTCTCCGACCTTTTGGAAACTTGGGTCGAAGTGAAATCAGATAACGTCCCTTACGACCAAAGGCCCTGGATGAAATCCGCAGAAATCACGGATGAGTTATTGAAGGCGATGGCCACCGACCAATACCGCTTCCTCAGAATCAACTACCCTAACGGCGACATGGTAGGCCACACCGGGTCTTTCGACGCAGCTCGAATCGGTGTCGAAGCTGTTGACCTAGGTCTTAGCCGAGTCCTCCCCGTAGCCAAACAATTAGGCTACACCGTCCTTATCACTGCCGACCACGGCAATGCAGACGATATGGTCCAAGAAGACAAGAAGACCGGCCAGCTAATTATTAAGACGGCTCACTCGATGAACCCCGTCCCTTTCTTTATCCTTGATCCCACCGACCGTTTTAAACTGGATAAGAGCAAGGATGGCGTAGCCGGCCTATCCAACGTTGCCGCAACCGTCGTGGAAATCTTGGGCTTGGAGAAGCCAGCCTCTTGGGATGAGTCCCTTCTGGCTCAGGACGCTGAGTAAGCAAAAAAATATTAAAAAACTAGAAAATTCGGTCAACGCTAGTGCAGATAACGGTTCTAGCCTGTTGACCGATTTTTTATAAAGTGGTTTAATTAAACGTATTAAAATTGTATATGGTAAACAGCTAATTTGAAAGCTTTGCAAAACGAGGACACAGAATGAAAGTAATTATTGTAAAATCCCAAGAAGAAGGCGGAAAAGTCGCCTTCGAAATTCTAGAAAAAGCAGTGACATCCGGTGCGAAAACCCTTGGCCTTGCCACCGGGTCATCACCCATTACTCTGTACCAGGAAATGGTGAGATCCGATCTCGACTTTACAGATGTTACCACCATCAATCTGGATGAATATGTCGGACTAGAAGATGACAACACCCAAAGTTACCACTACTTTATGATGGACAACCTCTTCCAATTCAGAGACTTTAAGGATACCAACGTACCTAACGGTAAGGCTAGTGACCTCGAAGAAGAGTGTCGTCGCTACGACCAAATCATTGAAGAAAATCCAATTGACTTACAGGTTTTAGGTGTTGGCCCCAACGGCCACATCGGCTTCAACGAGCCAGGAACCCCTGCCGATGCAACGACCCACATTGCCGATCTCACCCCTTCCACCATTGAAGCCAACCAACGTTTCTTCAATGCTAAAGAAGACGTTCCAACTAAGGCTATCACCATGGGCATCAAGTCCATCATGGACAGTAAGGAAGTCATCATGCTCGCCTACGGCGACAAAAAAGCTGACGCGGTTCATGACATGATCGAAGGTGAAGTTTCCGTCGACAGTCCAGCATCTGTGCTGCAACATCACCCCAACGTCACCGTGATTATCGACGAGGCTGCTGCTTCTAAGTTGGAAAAGACCTACGAATAAGTGTTAATTTATCCTGATAAAAAAAGAAGGACTTGGCAAATTGCCAGGTCCTTTTTCTAATGGCTACCACTATACCCTA
>CAYMYX010000018.1:29893-31453 GCA_964394795.1 uncultured Peptoniphilaceae bacterium | reverse complement strand
CCCCTTTTCTCGTAGTCCCAGTCTGAAAGAATGGGTATTTTTATGGTGTAAATAATTCGAGTTTTTGGATAACTACATTATTAGTAACTGATGACGGAGGATAGACATGACAACGATATATGATTACAAGGTGAAGGCTCAAGACGGAAGTGATGTTTTACTAGAAGACTATCGGGGAAAGGTCTTGCTGATTGTCAATACAGCTACCGAGTGTGGCTTCACGCCTCAGTACGACGGCCTGCAAGACTTGTATGAGAAATATAAGGATCAGGGCTTTGAGATTCTGGATTTTCCAAGCAACCAGTTCGGGGGACAAGCTCCTGGTACTGATGAGGAGATTCAATCCTTCTGCGAAACAAACTTCGGCATCACCTTCCCGCAGTTTTCCAAGATTGACGTAAACGGAGATAACGAAGATCCCCTCTACACCTATCTGAAATCTGAGCAAGGCGGTTTGTTGGGCGACAAAATCAAGTGGAACTTCACTAAGTTTCTGGTTGATCGGGAAGGCAATGTTGTAGGTCGTTACGCATCGACGGTTACGCCTGAGAAGTTAGATGAGAAAGTGAAAGAGCTCCTATAAAGATCAATACGTCTAAGTACCCACATAGAAAACAAGGACCTGGCAATCGCCAAGTCCTTGTTCTTTTATTCAAAGATAATTCGCTCTACACCACTGTAGATATTCATTCGTTTGCCTCTCGCGAAGCAGACTAGGGTAGCATTTCTCTTTCTGGCATTTTGCACCGCGAGGTTCATCGGCGCTGACCGGGAGATGATGAAAGGAATCTTATTCTTCAGTGCCTTGTAGAGCATCTCGGAGGAAATTCTGCCTGAGCAAACGAGGATTTTGTCGTCGAGGGGGATGTCGTTGAGGAAGGCATGGCCAATAATCTTATCCACTGCATTGTGGCGACCGACATCATCCATGAAGAGGAGGACGTTGTCAGCGTCGCAAAGGAGGGTGGAGTGGACACCCCCTGTCTTTTGGAAGAGTTCAGAGCTATGGCTTAAGATATCCGCAAATTCGAGGGCCATATCTGCCTTAACCCGCATGTCGCTTTCAACAACATAATCGCCAAGGTTGTCTGGATCGCTGTAGGACACTGTTCCTTTGGCACCGCCGCTTGCTTTCGTTGGCTTTTGTTTCATCCGATCGGGAACAATCTCTTGATTCGTAATTTCGATGGAAATCCTGTTGTTATCGTAGTCTTCCACGAGACTTACGATATCTTCCTTCTTATCAATGATGCCTTCGGTAACTAGGTAGCCGACGGCTAAATCTTTGAGGGCATGGGGAGAGCAGAGGAGGGTAATCAGTTCGATTCCATTGACGACAACGGTTAAGGAATATTCAACGATGATTTCATCCATCATTTCTTTGACTTCATTATTCTGATAACGGAGTATCTCTACTTCGGTTATTCTTTTCATAAGTACCTGCTTTCTAAAAAATACACTCTAATTATATCGAAGAGAGAAGTTCTATGCAGGAGAAAAGCAAAAAAATAGGGACTGTTGCAAAATAGCCTACGCTTATAAAACATTTAGAACGATTAT
>CAYMYX010000018.1:26591-29793 GCA_964394795.1 uncultured Peptoniphilaceae bacterium | reverse complement strand
CTACGCTTATAAAACATTTAGAACGATTATCGAAATATGTTTTAATCTCACCAATTTTCAATAAATCATTTTTTTATATTACCGAAATATGTTTTATTCTACCGTCCAAATGGCCTAAAACGTGGGCCATCCACCTGGCCCCTAAACCACAACAAAAAAGCAGGACCACCAGGCCCTGCTTTTCTATCTAAATATTGTTAATAACTTTTTCAACACCACCATATTTGGTAATCGAATAGGATTAGAGACCGCGACCGCTGATACCGTAGTCGTAACGGCGTTGTCTTACTTGTTGCAAGTGCTTCTTTTCTTCGCTGATGATGACGTCAAATTCGCCTGGAAGAACATCTTGGTATAGTCTCTTTAGTTCAGTGACTAAAGCTACAGTTTCTTGCTCTAAGCGGATAGCAAGGTTATAGATATCCATACGGTCACCAATCTTAGAAGCATCTTTGATGTAGTCATCGTGGTCTTTTAGCGGATCGTTCTCAACAAAGCTTTGTAGGTAGTGGTAGTCTTCTTCAGATACCGGTTGATGGAAAGAGCTGTCCGTTTCTTTTTCGAAGCGACGAACTAAGGCAGCATAGATGTCTCTATGACGATCTTCGTCCTCAGCTAGGCGGTCAAAGAAACCGTCTCCCATTTTTGCGTTGCTAGCAATCTCGCGATATAGCGCAGCTGTCTGTTCCTCTTGTTGTACCATGAAATTCATTAGATCTAAACCGTTGAGTTGTTCTGAAGCTTGTGTCATAATTAATCCTTTCTATAATGCCAAAATTTCGATATCGATACGTCGATATGATAGCTATACCCCTAAAGTTCAGGAATAAAAACAATCACTACAAGTATTTGTATCCGTTCTAAACAGCTTAAGAATCAATATTGGTGCCATCTATTCCGCACCATAATAGTTGTCTACGTGGTAATCCATCAAACTTCTCAGCATGGACTGGAGGTTGGACGATGAGACCGTCGCGCCGGCTAAGGCATCAGGTGTAAGTAGGGAGACATGGGTTCCGTAACCTTCCCATTCATCCACTTCACCCTTGGTTAAGCCCACCAGAGGTTGTACTAAGTTCTCGTCATAATACTCCTCAGTATACTCCGCAATGAAGTAGTTGGGATTGGAGTCTCCCCATAAACCCTTGTTCTCCCCAAAGGTAATCTTTCTTATCGCTGCCGTATTGGGGTCCTCTCTGGAGTTCAAGATTTCTACATAGGCGACCATATTGGTGTTGGACATGGGGTCCCGGCAGGTACAAGAGGGATAGGATACCTGATAGGCGGTGAAAGTTTCGTTGGCTTGCTCGAAAAGGATTACCGCCTGATACTCTTCGATGGTTGAACCGGAAGCGTAGTGGGTGAAGGGGAAGGTGGTGTAGCTTTCGTATGGCCCACTTTCTCCTTCCGCCCCACAGGCGCTTGACAAAAGTAGAATTAGCAATAATGCTAACAGCCGTCTCATCACTCTAACTCCTGAAGTTTTGTGAAATCAATATAAGCATAATCTGCCCGCCATGTGGCATAGATATTGGGCTCGTTTGCATCCTCAGGATAGACGATTAATTCCAGGCCATGGTCCCCTTGATAAGTCCAGTTCCCACCGACATTGTAGAGAAGGTCGGGATCCCAACCCCAATGGATAAGGAGTTGTTTCATCATACCGGAGTAGCCACCGCCGCCACACATGATAAAGATTGCTTGGTCTTTGGGGAAGAGTTCCTCGACGATCATCATGGACTCTCTGTATTTAGGCGTAGCTTCCTTGACGCTACCGTCTGCATTCCAGGTCACTTCAAAGAGCGTATCTCCCTGATAGGCACCGTCGACGGGTAGGTCACCCAGAGAAGCGACGTAGGGGAAGGGGACAACTTTAAATCCTTCGATGGTAGCGGTCAAATCGGCCTCACCACCGATAGCCTCATAATCTGCAGGGTCGAAAAGCATCCGAACGTCCCGGTAAGCTACATCGTCACGGAAGAGGTAGTCATCAATCGTCTCCATATTGATATTGCTATCAATGCCAAATACCTGATCGGTCGTCTCTGGGGCAGGCATAGCCTGCTGACTATCGCAGGCCGCTAACCCCATTAGAATCACGAGCAAGAGCAGGAGGAGACTCTTTTGCCGTTTCATTATTCTGCCTTCACTTCAACCACGAGTTTAGGGAAATTCTTCGCTTCGGTTTCTTCACCCGGTGCTACCCAAACGGTTCCGTCTTCACCAACTTCACCATCGGATTCAATGGCAAGCAGGGTGTATTCACTGTCAACTTGATCCTTGGTCAACTCGGTCTCATAACCGTCGTTCGCAACAACGATAACCTTCTCGTAGTCTGTAACGCCAGCCGCTTCCAAAACATCTTTCAATGCAAAACCGGTGTATTGGTGCTCAGAAGCTTCACCAGATTTGTTGGTGGTAACGACATCCATCTTGTAAATAGAAAGGTCTTCAACGTCAGCATTGGTGATATCCTGGCCATTCACCTTGAAGCTAAAATCAGCAAATTCTACTTTGTCGGTCCTATCTGCAATTACAGGTTCAGATGGTTGAGGACCATCTCCTGATTCACTCGCCTCACCCTCATCAACGGGTGCGGCAACTTCAGGTCTCTCTTTTTCCGTATTGACATAGAGCTTGACGAAGTCTTTCAGGTAGTCTCCGGTCGTGGTTGATTCGCCAGGAGCAAACCAAGGGCCATCCCCTGAGAAAGCCTCCCCGTTTTCCGTCAACGCGAGAATATTGTATTCTGATGTGGCCGCATCGTCTTCGAAGCTAACTGTATAGCCATCAGATGCTTCCGCTTCTAACCAGATAAAGTCTTCCGTGTAACCGGCAGCATCAAGAACATCCGCCAGACGGAATCCTTCAAAAGTCCTAAAGGTTTCGGTTCCCTTGCTGTTAACCGAGTATGTAGACAGTTCGACAACAGGATACTCCGCCATTTCGTTTTGGGTGATTTTATTACCGTTTACTTCGATTTCAAATTCTGGGATAGTTACCCCTTGAACTTCTTTAATCGACGGAAAATCTTCGGTTTCCTGGTCACTTGCTTCGCTTTCAACAGCAGTCTCGCTGCTTTGCGCCGTTTCACTGGTTTCCTCAACCACCGCAGTGTCACAGGCAGCCAGAGTAAGGATCAGCATCAAGCTGATGATGAATAACTTTATTCTTTTCATGACATCTCCTTTGAATTACATTT
>CAYMYX010000018.1:22757-26491 GCA_964394795.1 uncultured Peptoniphilaceae bacterium | reverse complement strand
TAATTGGCTAAGTTTCCTATCGCTAAAATAGCTGAGTCCCAGACTGTCTAGGCTTGCCTTCACCGCCTCTATTTCTTTGGGTCCCGGACTTTGGAATAGGTCAAGCTGACCAGCTACCCCCATCTGCACATAGTCGAATACATCGTAGTCGAAGGCAATCTGTTCACTTTGAGGTACGAAGCCAACGGATTGGGCAAGCTCTTTTGCCGATAGGTCTTGGACATCTTTTCCGTTTAGAAGGACATGGCCATCATCCGCATCCAGAAGCTTCAACATGAGGCGGAGCAAGGTCGATTTTCCTGACCCATTCGGTCCCAGTAGGGTGAGCAGCTCACCTTGTCGTACATTTAAATTCACCTTATCCAGGATTACGCTTCCTTCCACATAGGAAAAGGACAAGTCTTTAATCTCGTAAATCATAGGACGGTCCTCCTTTGCTTGTAGAGGAGGTAGGCGTAGAAGGGGGCGCCAACGATACCGGTCAAAATGCTCAAGGGCATTTCCTCGAAACTAATAATTCGCGTCAAGGTATCCACCAAGAGGAGGAAGATGCTACCAAGCAAGAATGTCTGGGGAATCAACTTTCGGTTATTCGGTCCAACCATGAGGCGGCTCAGGTGGGGGACAACCAAACCAATCCAACCGATGTTGCCCGCAACCGCAACTGAGGTAGCTGTCAACAAGCTGGCTGCAATGATCGCCAACCCCCGAATCTTCCCAATATCTGCACCCAATATCTGAGCTTGTTCGCTGCCCAAAGATGCAATATTGAGCCACCAACTGAGGCGGTAAAGAACAATGCTGCAAGCGATAACCGTCACGGTGAGAATCAACAGCTCATTCCATCTGACATAGGACAGACTCCCCATAGTCCAATAGGTGATGGAAGGAAGTTCGGTAAACGGGTCGGCAATGTATTTCATAAAGCCAAAGAGGGAGTTCATCAGCGAGCCCACAATAATTCCTGACAATACCAAGGATAAATTGGACCTATTGCCAATGACACGGGCCATCTGTATAGACAGGAAGACCGCAACAGCGCCGACCACAAAAGCTAAGGCGGAAATACCAACCGCATGGAAGGATAGCAGGATGCCAACCGCCGCGCCCAGCGCCGCACCCGAGGAAACGCCTAAAATATCAGGGGACACCAAAGGGTTGTTGAACAAACTTTGGTAGGTAGCTCCGGATAAGGCCAGTGCCGCTCCGATTAGGACGGCAGCTAAGACTCGGGGGAGGCGGACGAAGAAGACAACCCGCTGGTCCATCTCGCTAATGCTGTCGCTTAAGCCTCTGATGGGGCTGAGGAGGACCTGGATAACTTGCCCCGGCGATAGCTGGTATTTGCCCATCCCTATAGATAGGACGATTAGAAGAAGGAGAAGGAGAAGGCTGGCGATGGCAAGACTCCTCGAGCTCCTCTTTTTACCGGTCACGGTTGCCGCTCCAAGTCGTAACCCAAGAAGTCCTTATCGAAGGTTTGGCCGAAGATATAGGTGTAATAAGCGTCGACCTCGGCTTGCATCTCCTCAGTCGTTATCAAGTCGGGATAGAGCATGTAAACCATGTAATAGGTGCCCATGGCCACATTCACCCCCGGCAGGTCCCAGCCGTCAATCTTTGCCGGCATCTGGTAGACCCGTCCGCTTTTCACCGCTTTGGTCGCTTGCCAAGCGGGGTCACTCAGCAGGTCATCCACGCTGTATTCCATGGCGGACGATCCGGTGAGGAAGATGACTTCAGGATCCAAGCTGAGGACCGTTTCGACGCCAATATTGGGCCATACCTCTGAACCCTGCAAACCGTCCACAGCCGTGATTGCTCCGGCTTTATCCAGCATCCAGGTTTGCATCATATCCGCCGTAGCGGCTTTCCCCGGTTCGCTGCCTAAGACGATGGCCGTCACTCTTTCCTCCTCAGGAATTTGGGCGACTAGGTCTTCGATGTGGTCGAACTTGTCATTTAACATGTGGATAACTTCATCCGCTTTTTCATCGGCCCCATAAAAGGCACCCATGTTTTCAATTGTCGTGATGAGCTGGTCATAGTTTTCAGCTTCAATCGTTAGAACCTCGATGCCAAGATTTTCCACGGCTTCAATCGTATCGCTGTCTCCGATACGGTGAATCAAAGTATCAGAATCGAGTTCGGCCAGTTTTTCCAAATCGACGACCCCACGGCCGACGGAATCCGCTTCATCGAGATTAGGGTCAGCGGTCCATAGCTTGGATTTCAGGTTAATCCCATCCACCCTATCCGTAAGGTCAAGAGCCAAGAGGAAGGGGACGCTGACCGCATAGGCGGAAGATATAGTTAGTTCATCGGCATTCTCTGCGATTTCCAGTTGGCGTCCGGAAGCATCGGTTATGGTATTTTCCGAATTCGTCACTGGGCCCGTTTGGCAAGCCGTAAGTAAGATCACCATCACTAGAGCCAAGATTCCAATTTTTCGTTTTATCATTGTTAGCTCCTCTATTCGCTTAAGGAATCCGAACCCGTAATCGTAATCACGATACTATCAACATATTTAATCGAAGCGCCTTGGGTGTTCTCTGTAATCAAACGAAGCGGTCCAAAGGCATTGCCGGCTAAGCCGGTGTAGCCTTCATGGTTTTCATCATCGACCAGAGGGTAGCCCTTGATCGCATACGCCAAGATGATTTTCTTGTAGTCCAAGTTTTCATCGGGAATGCCTTTCTCCAGGCCATCCAACTGGAAGTTGGACAGCAAATCGTTGGAGTAGCCATCTTTGGCATTGATGATGAGGGAGACCGGTTCATCCAAGCTGTCGACATCTTTCCAGATGTCCTTCAGGAGAGCCCAAAGGTCTAAGCCTTCTGCCTCACCAATATTCAATACATAGTAATTCTCTCGGACGATGAAGTCTTCCATGGCCTCCAATTCCGCAACGGTGAAGGTTCTGGTGATTTCATCGGTCTCATTCTTCAACGTAAAGGTGATTGGTACATCCAAGAACTCGCTGTAAATCTCGCTCATCGAGTGGGTCCAGTAGTCGATTGGATTGGCGGTAACTTCCAGACTCGTGATACTGCCAAATACCTTATAACTATCGCTGTCCTTATCCCAATATACGAGGGCAAGGGGTCCTCCTCCGTTTTGGTATTCCTCCTCATAACCAGCATTATTTTTAGCTACGAGCGGCAGAACGTCTAAAGCGTCGTCGCCCTTTTTTCCACTGGCAAAAGCAAGGATAGGCGGACTAGCTGTTTCCTCGGTTCGCAGATTTGAAAGACTGATTTCTACCTCATCACCAGCTTCATTGGTGAGAATGAGCGCACCAGCATTGTTTTTGACATCGTGGTTGACCAGGAAATCGTAGATAGGCAGACCCCGGAACCGCTTCGTTTGCCCGTCGATAGCATAATCGAAAGTGCCGATTTCCCGCTGTAGGGCTTCGATATCCGCAACGGCATAGGTCGCCGACTTTCCAACGCCTTCACCTAGCAAGTCAAATTCAAGATCTTTATACTCATCATAAGGGGACCTATCGTGCATGCCCTTATCTGCTTGCAAGTCGATACGGATGGTCTTTAGATTTTCAATTTGTACGAAGCCATCCGCTCCGTCCAAAATGAATTGAAGGGGACCACCACTGTTGTCCACAGGCAAGGTGAGCGTCTTGTCGCCTTCTATGGTCAGTTCCTTGACATAACCTGCATCGCTATCTTCCGCTAGGGGGTGGCCATTCTTCGCAAAAGCGATCAAGCCCTTGG
>CAYMYX010000018.1:20373-22657 GCA_964394795.1 uncultured Peptoniphilaceae bacterium | reverse complement strand
AACCTGGACGTGGTTTAAATATTTCACCTGGTTGGACCCATTAAAGTGGTTGTATTGGCGCTTGCCGAAGACAACCCGAATCGGTCCGCCATCGTTATTCAAGCCGGAGAGAAAGCCATCATCCGTTTTACCCTTGGTGTAGGGGTAACCGTTAACGCCCCAAGCCAACATGACGGGGTAGCCACTGTCGACCAAGTCGCCGGCTACAGGTACATAAGACCCATCATCTAAGTCCTCAGAATTCTTCTTATAGTAACCAAAGTTGTCCGGGAAGGAGAGGGCGTCGATAGAAAAAGTCTCCGTAGCCGCCAAACCGTCCGCGGCAAAGAAACGGACCAGAGTCGTTCGCGCGTCTCCGAGGCCCATATCCTTGGCATTAGGCATGCCCAGTGCTTGCAATAGTTCATAAAGCTTCAGGCCTTCGTACTCATTGTTATACCAGTAGGTGGTGTTGGCCAAACTGTACCAGTTGCGGTAGGCCATCCCATCTGCCGGATACCCTTCTTCCGAATCATCCCCAGCTAGGGATTCCAAATCTTTTACCGTCAGGTTGATCTCTTTGCCTAGGGCATCGCCCCTAAAGCTAATAAAGTAGTCCAAGTAGGAACTGTCGTCGTAAGGCGAACCTGCCTCGACATGCTTAAAGCCCGGTGGTTCACCGGCGTGAACGTATATGTAAGCGGCATTGGTGAAGGTCTTGTAGTCCGGATTATCCCCATAATCACCTAGGTCATAGACCAAGCGCAAAGACCCATCATCATTATCTAGAGCTTCGCTGTAACCTAGCGGAACCCCTTCATCTGCTTTCGGATCGTAAACGAAAGGAAGGGCTTCCTCTTCATCAGTGTCCCCAATGCCATAAGCCAGCAAGATCGGACGTCCATTGGCCGAAGCTTCTTTGATCTCTTCCACACTCAGATAAGCAACGTGCTCTCTGTCCGCATCCTTGAATTCAATAATATCTGCATTGTCCGCGAGTACGATTCCATTCTCACCATCGCTCATCTCATTGAAGAGGTAGGCAAGGTCAAGACCCTCATAGATGAAGTAACCCTCTCCATCCTCATAAATATCCCGCACCAATCCTTGGTTTTGATTCTCCAGCTCCCGCACCGATAGGGGAACGGAGTTGGCAACTCCGGGTCCTTCCAAGGTCAAGGTTGCGCCAGTAATCGTGTCAACATTGTAGGGGATGAGGTCATCCTTCTCTAGTGGTCCATTGTTGATGTGCTTATACGGGCTATTCTCAAAATCCACATCCGAAAAATCGATTTCTGGGGGACCGGAAGAACAGGCCGCAAGCCCGACCAAAAGACCGACCAACACCATCAGTCTTCCTTTTTTAAAAACCATAGGGGACTCCTTGTCTATTAAAATATAAAAATATCAGAATCAACTTAGCATAAGTATAACAATTGTCCTATTCTTCTACAAGGCAGTTTATCCCTAACCAAGCCCGCCATTTACTTTCTAAATCATCCTCGATGCTTTCAATATCGACTAAAAAATCACTCTCCGCGATAGCATCAGCAATCCGTCCGTAATTGACCTTTATCTTTTCAGCATCGACTTTAGGTCCAATCTTCAAGAGAAGGTGGGCCATACTCTTCAACACCCCAACCACCAACTTTCCTGAGGTGATGATTTTCAGTAAGTCCTCGGTGATGTCATCGTCCTCAAGCTCGGGACCGCCGATTTCGTCGAGGTAGATTAGCTGCACAGAATCTTCCCTTGCAAATCTGACCGTCTCCTTAATTTTTCCAGCCAAGACCGCTTCGTCATACACCCCCAAGTCGATAAACAGGCGACTCCCTTCTTTATATTGGCCTTCACGTCCAGGAATCTGCCCCTGAAAACTGATTGCTTCAAAGCCTCGTCGCTTATCTCCCTCGAAGACCTTCTGGGTGACCAAGCCTGCAGTAGAAATATCCAGTTCAGCCACCTTCCGGCGTAGGAAGGTCGACTTTCCGATTTGGATTGGACCCCGAAGGAAGAAGGTGGGGTGGGGATGGCCCTTGAACTTTGTACTATTCATCGTAATCTCCTAGTCATCGTAATATTCAGCATGCTCACTTCAATTATGTTAAACTATAAACAGAATTGCTTGTCGATTTCTTAATTCTTTATTAGTTACTTTTCAAGATGTTGGCTATAGTCTATAATTACCAGTATTATCCACTTTTCCACGCATCGGCATGGATTTTTAACTAGGGGAGCAAATAATGCCACTATTTGAACTGATACGTAATCTTTCTCTCGCCTTGGGCGCGTTGATTGGGTTATA
>CAYMYX010000018.1:16705-20273 GCA_964394795.1 uncultured Peptoniphilaceae bacterium | reverse complement strand
CTTCCGCGAAGGACAGAACCCCAGCGACTCCTACATCGCCGCAAGCTACAGCATCTATATGCTCACCGTCGACCTCTTTTACAACCACCCCAGGTCAGTCCTAGGTATGAACTCCATCATCACCGGCACCGGCTTCATGGTCAGCAAGGACCTTATCAACGAGCTTGGTGGTTGGAACACTTCAACCTTAACCGAAGACTTGGAATTCACCGTCCAAAATTCCTTGGCAGGGGAGCAAATCGCTTATGCTCCAAGGGCCATCTTCTACGACGAACAAGTCCTCACCCTTTCCCAATCCTTCGTCCAACGAAGCCGTTGGTCCAAGGGGGTCCGCCAGATCTTCGAAAAGATGGGCGTGCCCGCCGTTAAGTCCATTGCCAAGAACGAAGGCAAAAACGTCTTCGATTCCCTGGTCATGATGTCCGGCATCTACATGAGCAATATCAGTCTTGTTGCCACGGTCCTCACCATGGTCTTCTTCAACTTTGTCACCCCAATCTTCGACGGCAATCTCCGCTTTATCCTAGTCAACCTCTTATCCATCGTCGTCATTCCAACCCTTTTGGCCCTCTTCATCACCTTGTATTCCAAGAAGAGCCTCAAGGTCTACGGCAAGGGCGTCCTCATGTTCTGGTTCTTCCTCCTAACTTGGATTCCCATCAACGTCTACGCCCTCTTTAGCCGAAGCGTGGAGTGGAAAGAGATTAAGCACGGGTATGAAAGTGAATAATACTATTACAAAAGGGGCTTTGTCATTTGACAAAGCCCCTTAATTCATACCAAAAACCGTTTGTAGTCATTTTGGTATGTTCAATTTCCACTCTATTTTCATACCAAATGCCGATAACTAACGTTTTGGTATGTTCGATATGCACCTCATTTTCATACCAAAATGGCAGTCTATTCGATTTGGTATGTTGAAATTGAGCAGTTTCCGTCATACCAAAACAACCTTTGACTGAATTTGGTATGTTTTGGGGCCATATTGCGTCATACCAAAACGTGTCGCGACGCAATTTGGTATGATTCTGGCCTCTTTCATGACATACCAAAATCGTGTTCAACCCAAAATGGTATGATTCGGCCAATCCCAAGGGCCATACCCCAGCCTCCAAACCACAACCCCATCATGCTTATCCAAACAACCCCTTAGGCAACTTCTTATCCGGATCCTTGTAGGGGTGGTGACGAAGGGGATTATCGAAAGGCCACCACTTCTTCAACACCGCCTTCTCATGGCTGAAAGTCTTAAAACCATAATGGCCATGGTAGTTACCCATCCCGCTGTTTCCAACGCCACCGAAAGGAGCCTTGGAAGAAGACAATTGCAGCAAAGTATCATTGACACACCCGCCGCCGAAAGACAGCTGGGTCAGGACCTTTTCTTCTACCTCTTTATTCTTCGTGAAGAGGTAGAGGGCAAGAGGCTTTGCCCGCTTCCGCTGGTCACGAATAAATTCGTCAATGCTATTGAAGGTCAGAATGGGGAGGATGGGTCCGAAGATTTCCTCTTCCATCACTTGGCTGTCGAGGCTAGGCTCGTCCAGGATGGTGAAGGTGATTTTCCGTTTTTCTTCGTCGACAGCACCGCCAAAGAGAGGCGTTTGCCCCTCCAAGAGACCCTTCAATTTATCCAAATGCTTCTCGGATATCATTTTGGGCCATGCCTTATCCACATAATCTTCATCAGCAAAAATCTCGTTGACGTTTTTGATTATCTCTTGGATCAGCTGGTCCTTCACTCTTTCGTGAACGTAGACGTGGTCGGGGGCGATACAGGTCTGTCCCGCATTAACCAGCTTACCGAAGACGAGGCGCTTGGCGGTCTTTTCAATGTCTGCGGACTCATCGACGATGGCTGGGGACTTGCCGCCCAATTCCAGAGTGACGGGAATCAGTTGCTCGGCAGCCTTGGCCATGACCAGCTTACCCACCTTGGTGCTACCGGTGAAGAAGATGTAGTCGAAGGGAAGGTCCCAGAGTTTTTCGTTTTCGGCATGGCCCCCTTGAATGACCTGGGCCTCTCCATTGGGGAAGGCGTCGCCGATCAGGTCGTCCAAGGCCTGGGAAGTGGACCTGCTGTAATTGGAAGGCTTGAGGATGACGGTATTGCCGGCGGACAGGGCATTGATCAGGGGGTTGAGGGTTAATAAAGCGGGATAATTCCAGGGGGACATGACGAGGACAATCCCGTAAGGGTCGGAGTAGAGCCGCATCTTGCCCGGCAGTTGGGCAAGACTCATGCCCAGGCGCTTAGGCTTCATCCACTTGCCGACGTTTTTCTTTGCGGTTTTCAATTCACCATAGACGATGCCAATCTCCGTCATGACGGCCTCATAGGCGGACTTGCCCAAGTCATCGTGGAGGGCTTGGATTAGTCTATCCTCGTGGCGATTGAGGGCTTCCTCCAGGGCAGTGAGGGCGGCTAGTCTTTGGTCTTTCGTGCGAAGAGCGCCCTGATCGAATTGCAATTTTGTGCGCTCGAAGCGCTCCTGTATAGACGTTTGTTTTTCCATACCGCCTCCTTATAACAAAGGAGATGAGTGCTATCCACTCATCCCCTCCGCCAACTGTACTATTTAACGCCTTATGCGTTTTCGATTACCTCTTCAATATCGGGTAAGGACTTGGTTTCGTATTGCTTTGCCCACTCGATGTTTCCTTCTGCGTCGATGATGGCGTTGCCGCGTCCGCTGGCACCCATGTCGTCCAGCCAGATGTCGTAAGCCTTACTCATTTCGCCCTTTGGCTCGAAGTCAGCAACAAGCTTGACGTTCTTGATGCCTAAAGCCTTCGCCCAAACTGCCTTGCCTGGTTGGGCATCGACGGAAACGCCGATCACTTCTTCGATTCCCTTTTCCTTCAAGCGGTCATAGTTTCTTTCCAAGGCTCTCATCTGGTCGGTACATACCGAAGTCCATGCCAGTGGATGCCAAGAAATCAAGACTCTTTTGCCTTTCAAATCGCTTAAGCTAACATCTTCTTCGTTTTGATCTTGTAGTTTAAAATCTGGTGCTTTATCGCCAACTTTAATCATCACAAACCTTCTTTCTCTATTCGTTTTAGTTCATTCGTCGGAGTATGTTTACCCGAATATGGCCCACTTAACGATTAGCATCTTCCTTCTTTTTCACAAGCACCTTGATTAAAGAAAAGAGGAGGATATAGATGCCTACACTAGCGATCAAAATATATAGAAGGTCTCGTACGATGCTCCAACTCACGCTGCTGAATCCCTTAATGACCAAGAAGCCCAGAAGCAAAGAGATGGGTATTGCCAATAGGGAAAGGCTGATCCTTAATGATGGGCGAATGAGTAATAAGGCAGCGGCGATAGCAATGAATAACAGAATTGTGAAGACGTTATAGTAGGCTAAAACTAACTTTGGTAGCGATGTCCCATGTGTTGGGACTGTTGGATTCAACATATTCACAAATTCACTGTGACCTAGCGAATCCCAGTAGGGTATGGCATCACCTTCCAACAGCAGACTGAGATTTCCTGTATTCCTGGTAAAATTATCCCAGTTGGTCCGATAGGGGGTAATGTAGGCAAGCTCAACGCCTC
>CAYMYX010000018.1:0-16605 GCA_964394795.1 uncultured Peptoniphilaceae bacterium | reverse complement strand
TCAACGCCTCATATAAGAGATTCTTGCTTTCCTCATCGATAACGGTTGCTTCCACTTCCGCTTCACTCGTCATTAAATCAATCTCCTCGTCGCTGAACTTCTTTCGTTCTCGGAGATAGTCGAAATAGGCATTTTTGCCAATCTGAATGAGATAGCTTTTCATGGAGCTGTCGCCTCGGAATTTATCCAAGCGGTTAATCGCCCGGAAGAAAGTCTCCGCGGTCAGCTCCTCAGCCAAGTGCTCGTCCTTCGTCAATTTCAGCAAGTAAAGATAAACTTCTCTGAAGCTTGAGCGATAGACAATCTCAAATTTTTCCATTCGTTTACCTCCTTACTCATTAGACGGTGACGGTGGGGAAATCTTACAGCGGTCAATACATTTTTACGAATAATGCAAAAATGTTTGACATCTCAGGATTTCAGTAATACATAATTCCACAATATCGATTTATGTACTATGGTTTTTGACCTTGACTCATACATAATTACAGATTATGAATTTATGTATCATGGATTTCATCTTTCTTATCAAACATATTTTCAAATATTTGATTTATGTATGACCCATGGCCCATTTTTATCATACAAAATCGATGATTTACCCTTTATGTATGATTGATCAACGTAACGGCCTTTGCTCAAGCAAACGAGGGCCATCCACCCGTCCAACCACACAACAAAAAACCAGAGACGTAACCGTCCCTGGCTCTAAGTGTAATGAAATTCAACTATCTCGACTCCATGTAGTTCCTGTTATTCTTATGGCCAAACACCCTCGGGTGATTCCTCGAATCAAAGTAAGGCGCAATAATATTCAACAGGATGATGGCAATGCCGACACCGCCTGGGAAGGCGAAAGTGTGGCGAATCAAGCCGGTGACAAAACCAATAGCGAAGGCATAGTATATGCGAGCCTTGGTGTTGAGGGGGCCTGAGGAGTAGTCAGTGACCATGAAGACAGCGGCAAACATAAAGGTACCGGTGACGACGTGGTAAAGACTGAAGTAGACGTCGGATCCTGAAGCGAGCATGGCAAAGAGGAAGAGGCCAAGGCTGGCTGCGATGGGGATCTCAAGGTGGATTACCTTGCGGAAGGCGAGGTAGAGGGCGGCGACGAGGATGGCCCACGTGGCGGTTTCACCCACGTTACCACCTAAGCCGAAGCCCATAAACGCGTCCTGAAGTTCAGGGAGGCGGTCGATGACTCGGACCGCCCCATCACCCAAGAAGGGCAGGGGCGTTGCGGTGGAAACAGCGTCGGGACCTGGAGCGACCCAGTTGGTCATAAGGGGCGTCAGGATGATCTTGATAAAGACACGGGAGAAGACCGCAGGGTTAATTTGGTTACGTCCAAGGCCGCCGGGGAGTTGCTTGATGAAGACGATGGCGATGAACGAGCCAAGGACAATAATCCACAAGGGCGCTGTGGAGGCATAGGAGAGACCGACGAGGAAACCCGTGACCGTTGCGGATAGGTCACTGATGGTGACTTCCTGGTCCGTGAGTTTTTGGTAGGTGTACTCGAAGAGGACAGCGGATACCACACCGACAGCAACTTGAATGGGCACTCGAATGCCGAAGTAGAAGGTAGCCACTATAGTGATAAAGGTCAAGGCGATGACCATATCCAACATAATATTCTGGCTAGACTTGGGCCGTCTGAGGAAAGGCGCTTGTTTAATCTTCATTGGCTTGCATCTCCTTCCATTTCTTATTCAGTTTTTGGATGTTATCCAATAGAGGGATTCTCGATGGGCAAACGTAGGTGCAGACACCACAAGAAATGCAACTTCCTCCACGGAGGGGGAGAGCCTGGTCGTAGTGGGCATCCTTGTAAGCGTTGGACAGAAGGACGGGTTGGAGATTTACCGGGCAGTACTTGATGCAGTCTGCACAACGGATGCAGTTCATCTCTTCGTCGACTTCCACTTCCTCCATCACGAGAATGGTGGTTGTGTCCTTGTCGACAGGGATATCCAGATTGTCAAAAGGCTTACCCATCATCGGGCCGCCGTTGATGTAGAGGGCGTTTCCATCCTTCAAGCCGCCGCATTGGTCGAGAAGTTCAGAGACGGACATGCCCATGGGCACCATTAGGTTCCGAGGTTCCTTGACTAAGGGACCGGTTACCGTAACAACCCGGGAGGTTAAGGCTTTGCCAAGGAAGACGGCGTCGTACATGGCCTTCACCGTCGATACGTTGGATTGGAGGACACCCACATCGCCCGACCTCTTGCCTTCCTCGATTTCAATACCAAGGACTTCGCGGATTTGGAGGCCGGCATGACCTTGAGGGTAAGTGTCAGGGAGGACGCGGACATGGATGTCATCGTGGCCACTTTCCTTGATGGCCGAAGTAAGCGCTTCGATCGCCTCTTCCATGTGATTTTCCACCGCTATGTACGCTTCATCAATGGTATAAATGCTCATAATCTTGTCCATGACGGCAATAATTTCCGGTGCGTACTCGATCATAACCCGGTAGTCGGTGGTGGAATAAGGTTCGCACTCCGCTCCGTTAACGATTAAATAATCGGTTTCGTGTTTTTCCATCTTGTACTTGACCGCAGTGGGGAAGCCCGCGCCACCTTTGCCGGTGATGCCAGCCTCAAGTAGGCGGTCAGCCAAGCTTTCTTCGTTGATATCTTCGGTGATATCTTCCATGAGTTCGTCGTCGTAGTTGCCGTCGTTTTTGATGACGATGGCGCTATTCTCGCCCCTAAAACTCTCAATCTCCTCAATGGCGGTTACTTCGCCAGAGACAGGAGAGTGGACGTGGGCCGAAATGGTTCCTTGGGCCTCGCCGATTAATGTACCAACTTTAACCTTGTCACCGACTTCGACGACGGCTTCAGCGGGTTTGCCGATGTGCATGGCCAGCGGAACAGTGACGCTAGCCGGCATGTCAACTTCTTCAATGGGCCTATCTTTGGTTAGCGACTTGTGTTTGGGGATGTCTATACCGACAAACTTTTCTCGTTTTCCAAACATGATGGTCCTTTCTTTATGTTCATGAACTTTGGAACAGACTTGCTGCTCATAAGCCGAGTGGCGGATTTTCAAAAGTAGCCAATATTACCTACCCTTTAATCTATTTTACAAAAAGATTGCCCATAAAAAAAGAAAAAAGCAGTATGGGGGCCATACTGCCTGCTTCTCTAGCTCACTTCACATATCAAGGTTGGTCGCCGTGATGGGCGTAATACAGATAATCTTGTTCTAAGGAATAGTATTCCACGTCGGAATCCATCACCTCATCCAGATATTCCATGAGTTCTAATCTGGTCCCTTCATCTAACCCGACGAGGAGAATCTCGGCCATCTTTTGTTCTTCTCGCATCCTGTCGACAAGGTCAAATATATTGTCTGCCGTAGCAACATAACCGTTTTGGCCATACCAGGTCCAATCCGTGGTCATATCCTCATAATCCAACTGGGCCATGCTAGAGAAATCCATGTAAGTGACACGGTCCCTGTAAAAGAGGCCGAGGGGCATGTGGAAATAGCGGAAAGCTGCGGTGTCTCCCATATCCGCCCACGTGGTATCAATGCCGACCCAGGTTCCCTCAATGTTGACCATGTTCCATGCATGGGTTTCCGACACTTCGGCATCACTAATTAAAGGGCCTGGGACATACAAAGCTTCCAAGCCAACAGCTCTCGAAAGAATGTGGTAAACATGGGCGTATCCATCGCAGACGCCCAGTTTATTCGTCATCACGGGGATTGGTTCCGAAGCGGATCTCATTCTATTGTTTTCCTCGATTGTATAGATATGGTTGGGGTCATCATTCATGATGATGTAGTAGGCATCATAGTCATAAACGATGTTCTCGGCGCTGGTTTCTTCTATACTGGACTCTTCATTAGACTCAGAAGTCGGTTCATCTATACTCTCTGATTGCTCTTCTACTGAAGAGCTGATCTCACTGGATGACAGAGACTCGCTGATTGAAGAGGAAGAAACCTCTCCAACTTCCGGAGCCTCCGTCCTGGGGGCGAAAATGGTCGTAAACAACACGATAATAAGGATGATAAGGGCGGCAACAGAGCCGCCGATTAAGAACTTGCGCATGGCCCACCTCCATCAAATAAGTACACCTTCATTATACTTGATTTTGGGCTTAACAACTTGCTTTTGCATATTCTTGCGGTATTGTGGTAGAAAGAAAAGAGCTAGCCAATTTGGCATTAAGTAGAGGAGAAAACGATGACAAAATTTAAAGACATTGAATATAAGCGGCCGGACTTTGACGCGGTGATCGAAGAACTTAACACCCAGCTGGATAAGTTGGAAACCGCGGAGACAGCCGAGGACTTCTTTGCGACCCACGAAAAAGTCCAAGAGGAAGTCAAAGACTTCATGGAGATGTACACCGTTGCTTACATCCGCAACACTATCGATACCAGAGACGAGTTCTATGACGAGGAGATCAACCTCTTTTATGAGAACCTACCTCGCTTGGATGAGGTGAACAACCGCCTGCAGAAGATTCGTTTGGCGAGCCCGCACCGCGAAGCCTTCGAAGACAAGTACGGGACGACAGTAACTGCCAAGGACGAACTTCAAAAGGACATCTTCAAGCCGGAAATTATGGAAGACCGGGTTCAGGAATCTAAGTTAGCCAACGAGTACCAGAAGCTAACCGGCGGGGCAAAGATTAAATTCCGTGGCGAGGAAAAGAACCTTGCCCAGATGACCCCCTTCACCCAGTCCGTGGACCGCAACACCCGTAAGGAAGCCTTTGAAGCCCTCAACGGCTGGTTCGCTGACAACAAAGAAACGCTCGACCAGCTTTATGACGACTTGGTCAAGGTCCGCCAACGCATTGCGGAAAAGCTAGGCTTTGACAACTACATTCCGGTGGCTTATAAGGCAATGGGCCGCCTAGACTGGGATGCAGAAGACGCCAAGCGCTACCGCCAACAGATTGTCGACTACGTCGTGCCCCTGACTCAAAAGTACTACAAGGAGCAGGCGGATAGAATCGGCATCGAAGACTTCAAGTATTATGACGTTCCCCTCAAATACCTATCCGGAAACCCTAAGCCCGTAGGCGAGGAGGCCGAGCTGGTGGAAGCAGCCAGCCAAATGTACAGCGAGCTTTCTCCCGAAACCGACGACTTCTTTAAAATGATGCGGGACCAAGAGCTAATGGACCTCACCACTAAGGAAGGCAAAGCCCCAGGTGGTTACATGACCTGGTTAAGCAAAAGCGGCGTTCCCTTCATCTTCTCCAACTTTAACGGCACCTCAGGCGATGTCGACGTCCTCACCCACGAAGCAGGCCACGCCTTCAACGGCTACGAAACCAAAGATATCTACCCCATGGAGCTGAGCGAAGCGGCGATGGAAATCATGGAAACCCATTCGATGGCTATGGAGTTCTTCACCCATCCCTGGATGGACCACTTCTTCGGAGAAGACACCGAGAAGTACTACCACTCCCACGTTATCGACGGACTCAACTTCCTCCCATACGGCGCAAGCATCGACGAGTTCCAAGAGTTTGTCTATGAGAATCCCGAAGCGACGCCGGATGAGCGAAACGCTAAGTACCGGGAGATTGAAAAGAAATACCTGCCCCATATCGACTACGCAGGCAACGAATACTTGGAGAGCGGAGCCCGTTGGCAAAGGCAGCTCCATGTCTACCAGCTTCCTTTCTATTATCTGGATTACACCCTTGCTCAAGTCAACGCCTACCAGTACTTCATCTGGGATAGGGAAGATCACAACGAGGCTTGGAATTCTTATCTGAACCTCTGCCGTCTCGGGGGAACCTACGGCACGAAGAAGACTTTAGAAGAAGTCGGACTTGACTCACCGTTTGAAGACGGAAGCATCGCCAAGATCACCCCGAAGCTGGAAGATTATTTAAACGAATTGGATTATGAGAAAATTAAATAAAATCTCGACCTCCAATCGGCTTTACGTCGGCTGGAGGTTGCTTTTTGCATAAATATCGATAGAAAAGAAATATAACACAAATGTACAATATTCCATCAGAATATTTGAATTATTGTTAATAGCGTATTAAAATAGGAGATGAAAAGGTAACGTTTTCATTCTAGGATTTTAACATTTTGGAGGTGCCAAGTGAGCACGACTTTCGATATTTTCAACGAAGATTTTGAGCAGATCTCTTTTTTCAAAGACGAAGCCAGCGGACTAAAAGCTATCGTCGTCATCCATGATTCCAGTCTCGGCCCCTGCTTAGGTGGACTTCGCTATTGGGAGTACGAAACCGAAGCAGATGCCTTGGAAGACGCTTTGCGTTTAGCCAAGGGAATGACCTACAAAAATGCGGTCGCCGGCGTACCTTTCGGCGGAGCGAAAGCCGTATTGATTAAAGATCCTAATCGTCCTAAAGATGAGCATATGATGCGGGCATTTGGCCGCTTCGTTGATGGCCTAAACGGACGTTACTTAACGGCAGAAGACGTCGGCACAACCACCGACGACATGGACTACATCTACCAAGAAACCTTCTGGGTCGGCGGAACCTCTGTCAAAGACGGATCTTCCGGTAATCCTTCGCCTTACACAGCCCACGGTGTTTACTTTGGAATGAAGGCTGCCGTAATGGAAGCTTTCGGCACCGATTCGTTAGAAGGCAAGACTATCATCTTGGAAGGTCCTGGCCATGTCGGCCTCGAAGTCGCCAAGAAAGCCTTAGACGAAGGAGCCAAGGTCTACGCCAGCGATATTTTCGAAGCCCCTAGAGAAAGAGCTCGAGAAATCGGCTGCGAGATTATTGACCGAGATGAATTATTCTCCGTCCAAGCCGATATCTACGCCCCATGTGCCCTCGGAGCCACCATCAATGACGAATCCATTCCTCAAATGAAGGAAGCGGGCATCAAAGTCATCGCCGGGTCTGCCAATAACCAGCTCGAAGAAGAAAGACACGCCAAAATGGTTGAAGATGCAGGTATTGTTTATGCCCCTGACTTTATCATCAATTCAGGTGGCGTCATTTCCGTAGCTGACGAATTCAAAGGCAAGTACAATCCTGATCGAGTCTTGGCTTCCTGTGAAAAGATTTATGGCCAAATTCAACGTGTGTTCGAAATTGCTAAGCGGGACAAGGTCACCAGCGAAGAAGCCGCGATGATTCTAGCCGAAGAGCGCTTGGCCGCCATCCGTGCAACCAAGAAAATATTTAGGCGCTACCAACGGTCAACCTACGATTTCATCAATTAAAGTATGCCAATTGTGTTACCATAGAACTGAATAAATACAAGAGGAGATGAAAGCTTGCTTTCATCTTCTTCTATATCTGAAAGGATTATCGCGATGGTAATTAAAGACTTTGACGCCTTACTGGCGAAAGCAAGACAATTAGAGAAGAAGACGCTGGCCGTTGCTGCTGCAGAGGATGAAACCGTCCTCGAAGTGATTAAGGAAGCAAAAGACCAAGGCTACATTCAGCCAATTTTGGTCGGAGACCAAGAAAAGATTAATGAGCTGGCAGCATCGATTAGCTTCGACCTGTCCGACATTCGTGTGGTCGATGCGCAAGATTTAACCGAAGCCGCCCAAGTTGCCACCAAACTCGTTCACGATGGGGAAGCCGACATCCTCATGAAGGGCTTAGTAGACACAGGCGCTCTCATGAAGGCAGTCTTGGACAAGGAAAACGGCCTGCGAACCGGCCGCTTAATTTCCCACGCTGCCCTGATGCACGCCAAAACCTACCCCAAAGCCTTCCTCATCACTGATGCAGCCATGAACATTGCCCCCGATGCCAAGGCGAAATACGACATCCTTCATAACGCCCTCGACTTACTCCACGCCTTCGGCTACGACGAAGTCAAGGTTGCGGTCATCGCAGCAGCGGAGAAGGTGTCCAAGGGAATGCAGGCTACCCTCGACGCCCAGGAACTGAAGGAAATGACCCAAGGTGAAGAGGGCTTCATTCTTGACGGGCCATTCGCCCTGGATAACGCCATCTCCGCAGAATCCGCAGAGATCAAAGGAATCGAATCTCCCGTAGCCGGAGACGCCGACCTCCTCCTCATGCCCAGCATCGAAGCGGGGAACGTCTTCTACAAGTCCTTGACCTACTTTGCTGAAGCGGAAAACGCCGGTCTAATCCTAGGCGCTGCAGCCCCAATCGTCCTGACCTCCCGAGCAGACAATGCCCAAGCCAAATTCTACTCGATTATTATGGCCATGCTCCATGCCGAGAAAGTGAAGAATCATGACAGATAAACAACTTATCCTAACCATCAATCCGGGTTCAACTTCAACTAAAATTGCCATCTTCGACGGCAACCAAAGCCCCATGGAAGAAGTTTTCGAGCAAATCCTCCGCCACAGCAGCGAAGACTTAGCCGAATTCGATACCATCATCGACCAGTACGATTTTCGCCTCAATATCATCATGGAGGCCTTGACCGAAAGTGGCTACAAACCCGAGGACTTAGCCATCGTCGTCGGTCGCGGCGGCCTTGTTCGCCCCGTCGAATCAGGTTCCTACCTAGTCAACGACCGCATGATTTCCGATCTCAGAGATCCTAACCGTGGAGCCCACGCCTCTAACCTCGGCGCCTTCCTTGCTAAAGGTATCGCTGACGAAGCCGGCCTTGTCGCCATGATTGTTGACCCTGTCGTCGTCGATGAGCTCACCGATGTAGCCCGTCTTTCAGGACTTAAAGATATCGAAAGAACGGCCACCTTCCACGCCCTTAACCAGAAGGCGGTCGCTCGCCGATATTGCAAGGCTATGGATAAAAAAGCTGAAGATATCAACCTAATCGTTGTCCACCTGGGCGGCGGCATCTCCATCGGTAGCCACGAAAAAGGAAGAATCATTGAAGTACCTAACGCCCTCTATGGGGAAGGACCTTTCTCTCCCGAACGGTCAGGCGCCCTACCTGCCGAGCCCCTCGTCCGCCTCTGCTTCTCCGGCAAGTATACCGAAGAAGAACTCTTGATGATGATCCATGGCCAGGGGGGAATGGTTTCCTACCTGGGCACCAACTCCGGTATTGAGGTTGCCGACCGTATTAAAGCCGGTGACAAGGAAGCTGAATTGGTTTTCCATGCGATGGCTTACCAAGTCGCCAAAGAAGTCGGGGCTGCCGCTGCCGTCCTTCGAGGCCAAGTGGATGCTATCATTATCACGGGCGGGATGGCCTACAATGCTGACTTCGTTTCTTGGATTACCGACCGAATTGACTGGATTGCTCCAATTGAAGTTTATCCCGGTGAAGATGAGCTCCTCGCTTTAGCTGAGGCAGGCCAACGGGTTCTGCTTGGGGAAGAGGAAGCGAAAGATTATTAGAATACAAAAAGGGGCTGTTGCAAAGTAGACCCTACATAACAAAGAAGGACTTGGCAAATTGCCAGGTCCTCTTTGTTTGCTGATACAATTAGTTTATGACAAACACAACATTCAGCACCTATAATTTACGATAGAAAACAAAAAGAAACCTTTAGAAATAGTCATTTTCTAAAGGTCTCTTTTTGCTTATTTATTTTTTCTATCACCAATCGGAATCAACCTGTCCGAATCGCATCGATGGCAGACAACTTCGTTGCCTTCTTCGCTGGCAGGTAACCGGCGATCATGCCGATGAGGGCAGCAAAGATCAAAGCCAAGAAGGGGAGCCATGTCGGGATGTAGGAAATGGAGATTGGTGCAGCTTCGGGGGCCATCATCATGGCAGCCTCCCCGCCACCACTCATGCTGCCCACCAGGTTGTTAATCCCGTAGGACCCGAGATAGGAGAGCCCTATCCCTATTATTCCTCCGATGAGACCAATCAAGGCCGCCTCGGATAAGAACAGCTTCTTGATGTCACCAATCTGGGCGCCGATAACTTTCATGACGCCAATCTCTTTGGTCCGCTCTTGAATGGACATGAGCATCGTATTGGCGATACCGATCGCAGCAACAAAAAGAGCGATCGATCCGATACCACCAAGGATCAGTTGGGTCATTAGCATACGTTGTTGTTGCTGCTGGATGAATTCGCCTTCGGAGTAAACTTCCAATTGGTAGTCATCCCGTAGTTGTTGAGACAAGCCTTCAATACTGCCAATCTCATCGACTCTTACCTTAAGTTCGGAATAGAGGATAGGGTCGTTTCGGCGAGGTGCTCGTGTTGGTTGCCCGTCTGGACCCTGCATGTTCTTTTGCAATTCGGCTTCAATTTTCTTCACTTCCATGGCTGTTTCCATGTTGACATAGATATTGTAAGGGGTTAGGAAACCGGATTGGCTGAAGGATCCCTTCATGGCCACCTTAATCTCTTCATAGGTCTTTCCGGTAGTTTGACCGGACATTTGCATGCCCGTATCCTTGTAACCGATAGGGATGAAGAATTTTTCCTTGGACCAATCGAAGTCGTACAGGGGCTCGGTTTCGTACATACCTTGCTGGGAGTTGCTGACCTTCATGGCCTGAACCATTTCACCACGGATAAATTCGCCCTTAGCTAGATCTTTAATCTTGTTGCCTTCAATTGTCATAGCGGTGTCTGGTAAATACTTGGGATCAAAAGCATAGATGCTGGTCCAAATCTCTACATCTTTTTTCTTCGTCCGCACTTGGCTCTGCACCGAATAAAGGGGGAAGATACCCGTGACGTGATCGAGTTGCTCAATCTCTCTGATTACTTTATCCGTTAGAACACCCTTCGTCGGAATAGGCGTGTTCGACATAGGATCGTGATAGTAGTTGCTATAAATCGTAACGGTGTTCAAGGCGTCGGTAGCGGTCATGTACTGCTCCTCCTGCTTCTGCAAACCAAATCCGATGGAGAGCATGAGGATGATGGACACACAACCGATAACCACACTGAGGATAGTCAGCGCAGTTCTAGATTTTCGCCTCGTCAGGTTACGACCAGCCAGCTTGAGGATATCGAGATTATTCATCGATGGTTAGGTCATCATCATTTTTCTTACTACGGAACCGACGACGAAGTAGTAGACCGATGATGATAACAGCTAAGGCAATCCCTCCCCAAAGAAGAGGATTCGTCAACAAGTTATTCTCCTGATAGGGCATACCAGTCATCGGATCGATGACCTGGCCGCTTGATGGATCAATAGGGTAGCCGGTTGCGGGGTCGTACTGAACTTCCTCGTAGACCATCTCCTCCATCACTTCCATGGAGAAGGGTTGTTCATCCCGGTGCTCTTGACCTGTAGAATCCTCATAGGTGAAGACCACATTTCCTTCTACTGGGCCGGCTGCTGTAGGAATAACTTCGACGGAATAGGTGTCTGAGGATCCTGGAGCGAAGTTACCGACGAAGTAGCGGGGGCTATCCATGGTCTGTAAGCCCTCACCTTCAACGGTAACCATCAGAGTAGTTAAGGTGTCTTTACCGGTGTTGTAGAAGTCCATGGACACCGTTGCGGGCTGACCCATTGGAACAGGCGCTGCATTGACTTCGCCGTAGAGCATCTCCGATTTTTGGACGATGGGGACACCGATGATTTCGGACGCGGTAAATTCGTTGCCTTCCCGGTCCTCATACTCGAAGTTGACGTTGATGGTATAGTTCTGAGCTTGGGCGTTAGGCACGGTCTTTAGCTTGATCTGCTTAGAAGCTGTAGAACCGGCGTAAATCTCAGAAATGTAGAAGGTGTTGGAGGAGTTGACAGGGGAGAAGACCGAACCGGATACGGACTGTCCTGTCGCATCGGTTGACGCTTCCGCACCATTAATCGAAATCTTGATATTCCTGACCGCCTTCTCATAGTTGGTGTTGTAGAAGGTCAGGTCAATCGTGAATTCTTCGCCGGCCTTAGGCATCTCCGGTTTCAGTTCGTAATTGGAAATAATTAACTTCGGCTTGTTCTTAATGGTCGTTCCCACCTCGGGGATATTGGTATCTGTAGGCATCTCGTTTCCTCCGTCTCCTGTATTGGTATCGTCGGTGGGAATGAATCCGTCACCGAAATCGTCATAGCTGGGCTCCTCATAAAAAGGAGGTTCTTCGTTATAGGGTGGTTCCTCGTTGTTGCTCGGAGGATCCACAGGCTGTTCATCGATGGGTTCCTCTTCGCTGGGTGGCTCTTCGTTAACCGGGCAACTGCTTTGGTCATCCGAAGATTCTTCATCGCCAGAGTCGTCGTCGCTGGAACTTTCTTCGTCTGAGGAGGACTCCTCCGGTTTCTCCTGATCTGCTCGCCAGGTTTCCTCTAAGGCACTCAAGGCATCCGCAAAGTGGACCTTGCTGCCGTCCTTAGACACATCGGTCAGAAGGGTGCCGAATATGAGCTCGTTGGTGATGCCGGGAATCGACGTCAGGGGCGCACTGTCGCTGAAGGTGACCGTTAAAGGAACACTTTGGTCCGTATTGGATCCATTTTCCTCAGCCGGCAAAGACGAATCGGCCAAGAGTTCGGCAACATAGGCTTCCAGTAGACTGGTGCCGGGTTCTGCTCCCGCAGGCAAGCTTTCCTTGGGGAAGAGGTAGACCTGATTTCCCGGTACAATCTGAAGGGGGCCATATTCAGCAGCATAAACCCCGCCTTCTACAACGGCACTTTCACCGTCTCCTGTTGCCTGGTTTTCTAAGATAAGCTTCTGCCAGCTATAATTTTCCGTGGTTTTGTTCTGTATAAAGAGGGCCAACTGGTAGTCGCTACCGGTTGCTTCTTCCTTGGTATACAGCTTCCCGGTTTGGAGGTCAATGGCAAAGAGAACCACATTGATGCCGGTAGGGAAGGTCGTTGGATTAGGATTTGTTGTCATTGGTGACACCTCCTGCAAGCGCCTCTTCTTTTCGGTCTGACGCATGCAACATTCGTTCAATTTGGCCGTCCCGCATGTGCAAAATGCGGTCCGCATACTCGGCCATCTCCTCATCGTGAGTAACCATGATCAGGGTCTGATTGTTTTCCTTGATGATTGTTTTGATGAGGTCCATTACCTCTTGACTTGTTTTCGTGTCCAAGTTTCCGGTTGGTTCGTCTGCAAACATAAGCTTGGGGTTACCAACGAAGGCACGGGCAATCGCCACCCTCTGCTGCTGTCCACCGGACAATTCATTAGGCTTGTGGTGGAGGCGGTCACCGAGGCCGACCCGTTTCAGCATGTCCCTCGCCATTTTTTCTCTCTTGTCCTTCTTCATGCCTTTTAACATGAGGCCGAAACTGACGTTCTCGGTAGCGGTCAGGGTAGGGAGTAGATTGTAGGACTGGAAGACGAAGCCGACATTCAGGCTTCGAAATTTGGTAATCTCTTTTTCACTTAGTTTTTCTATGGCAATTCCACCGATGTTAATCGCCCCTTTGGTGGGTCGTTCAAGGCCGGCTAACACATTCAACAGGGTGGATTTACCCGAACCGGATGGCCCTAATAAACAGACAATCTCGCCTTTGGGAATGGATAAATCTACGCCATTGAGCGCAAATACCTTGCTGTCGCCCATGCTGTAGACCTTATATAAATCCTTAACCCGAATGAAGGTTTCATTCACGGCGTAATCCTCCTTTTCAACATTTAACAGCAACCACTTTGTTACATATTAAATTTTATTCTTTGGCTAATAATAGCACTATTTATAGGAAAAGAATACTAAATAAAAGTTAATAATTACCAACTTGGTTTACTTTTCCTTTGCCGACTTTATGTATTGCTATTTAGACAATCTAGGGAAGAGAATTCCTCACTCAAAAAAAGAAAACTTTCATAAAAAAGAAAAACCCTTACTCCTCAAAGAGGGGAAGGGTTTTAGTCAGCTTGATGAAAAAAAGGAGGAGACAAGTTCCTAAGAGGTAACCAGCCACAATATCAGTGAGGTAGTGGACGCCCAAGTACACTCGGCTGAAGGCAATGAGCAAGGAGAGCACGACGGCAGCAATCATCAGATTCTTTTTCATCCGTTCACGGTCAGGATAGAAGACTTGGCCGATGAGGTAGGCTAGACCACCGAAGCAGACAATCGTGGAAAGGGAATGGCCTGAAGGGAAGGAATAGGAGTGGATCTCTAAGAGACGGAAGGCTTCATCGGGGCGGGTCCGTTGCACCATCACCTTGATCATGGGATTGATGATGACGCCACCCAGAAATACAAGGAGGACGAACCAGATCACCCAATGGATTCTCACTTTGTTGAAGATGAGATAGAGGGCCATCGTCACCGTAAAGATAATTAGCGTCGTCGTATTTCCGATCGTCGTGATGAAAAGGAAGATGCTGTTCAAGAAGGGTTGCCTTGCCGCTGCCACGCCGCTGGTTACTCCCCTGTCCAGATTGGCTACCCTGTCCAGTCCCACAACCTCGATCAACATAATGAAGAGGAAGAGGAGAAGACCCAAAGGGATGAACCAGTCTAGCCGTTTAATAAATTGTTCTTTGCTTTTTGTTTCTTTATTCATGTTTGGTCCTTTCAGTGTTTTCCTACTAGTCTACTTTAAAAATCTTTGATTGTTAAGGGCTCTTCTTTCGATATGAAACTAGACCGAGAAAGATTTATTTGACACCCTCGGAAATAAGAAGTAGACTAGTAAGGTAGTTGTTTTTGCAGCAGATGGATTTAGATTTTATAGATGTTGTATTTGTAAAGTGTTTTATCTTCTTCGCAAGAAATATAATTACAAAAAATTAAGAAAGCTACCAGAAGGTAGACCATTCAGACGAATGGAGAGGATGAAACATGTTAAAAGGTACAGTAAAGTGGTTTAACGACTCAAAGGGATTCGGATTCATTACAGGAGAAGACAACGAAGATCTATTCGTACATTTCTCTGCTATTCAAAGCGGCGGCTTCAAGTCTTTATCTGAAGGACAAGCTGTTTCTTATGATGTTGAGTCTGACGCTCGCGGCAACAAAGCTGTCAACGTCGTTGCTCTTTAATTCATAACAAATGAGAATCCGAAAGTGCTAATGCACTTTCGGGTTTTTTTGTGTCCAAATCCAATCTTCGAGTATTTATATTGAATGACTTGGGTAAAATTAAACTAACGTGCTATGAAATAATTCTGTTTTGTAGTATACTGTTAAAGAAATACCAAAATAAAAGGAGGAACAAGAAATGGGAAGATTAGATGGTAAGGTCGTAATTGTAACTGGTTCAACTTCAGGTATGGGTAAGGAATCTGCTTTACTTTTTGCTGAAGAAGGCGCAAAAGTTGTTGTCAGTGGTAGAAGAGAAGACCGCGCTAAAGAAGTTGTTGAAGAAATCAAAGGCAAAGGCGGCGAAGCAATTTACGTTGTAGCTGACATGGCTAAAGAAGAAGACATCAACAACTTAGTAGACAAAACAGTAGAAGAGTACGGCACAGTTGACTACGTTTTCGCTAACGCTGGTATGATTACGTTCAAGAACACCCTAGAAATCGGTCTCGAAGAATGGAACAACGTATTTAAGGTAAACGTTACCGCTCCATTACTACTCGCACAAAAAGTAGCTCCTATCATGAAGGAAAAAGGCGAAGGTAGCTTCGTTATCACATCTTCTGTTGCAGCAACCGCAGCTCGTTGGGGCGTTTCTGCTTATACCTCTTCTAAGCACGCAGTTAGTGGCTTAATGAAGGCTCTTGCAAGAGACTTAGGTCCTGAAATCCGCGTTAACGCTATCCTTCCTGGCGCAATCCGCTCCGAGATGCTTGATTCAGCAGGTGGTGAAGAAGCTGTTGATGGTATGAAGCAAATGAGCCCATTACACCGCATTGGTGATGGTAGAGAAATCGGTGAAGTTGCTCTATTCCTATTCACGCCACAATCCTCTTTCGTTACCGGTCAAGAACTCCGTGTTGACGGTGGTGTAGACGCATAGTTTTACCAAGATAGATAAACACAGAAAAAAGCAAGGGTAACCTTGCTTTTTTTGTGCCTAAGTCGGCGGTGGCAAGCATATGGTGAAAGTTTGGGGTAAGATAAGGGAAAGCAAAGTTTAAAAGCGAAAGAGGAAAGTTTAATGAGAAAAGAATTATTTATTTCGGATAAGTGTGGTCATTGCCAAGACCTTATGGCCCGGAAAGACTACGACGAAAGATTTAAGGATTACGAGATTTACAATATTACCAATTCGATGAGCGAACTGAAAGCCTTCTTGGCCTATCGAGACAGCTTAGCAGGCTACGAAGAAATTAAAAAAGAGGGCAAGGTGGGCGTCCCATCCGTTGTTGAGGATGGGGAGACTGTAAAGTTTGTAGGCGAGGTCTAGCACCTAGACTGTAGGTAAAAGGAGGAGAATATGGATATCTCAGCAAAACACTTTGATGAGTTACGCACGTTAGAGCTTTGGGAAATCTACAAGCTACGTTCCGATGTTTTCATCGTGGAGCAGGCTTGTGCTTATCCGGATATTGATGTGTATGATAAAGTAGCCTACCACATGATGGCGAGGGAGAATGGTCAGCTTATCGGTTACTTGCGATTGTTACCGGCTAGGTCACTACACAAGGATGCCTCCATTGGTCGGATTGTTGCCAAAGAGCGGAGAGAAGGTATAGGGACGAAGATTGTTCAGGCGGGAATGGCCTTCATTACTCAGGTCATGGGCCAAGACAAGATTTATATCGAAGCTCAGGCTTATGCCTTGCCTTTCTATGAGAAGTTAGGTTTTAAAGCCATTACGGACGAGTTTGTTGTCGATGGCATTCCTCACGTGGGCATGACGTGGACGAA
>CAYMYX010000017.1:0-32641 GCA_964394795.1 uncultured Peptoniphilaceae bacterium | reverse complement strand
AGTTGTTGAAGCTAGTGAAGAGACTGAAGTAGCAACACAAGCAGAAGAAACTGTTGAAGAGATTGAAGAAGAGCACGAAGTAGTTATCGAAGAAGCTGAAGCAGAGGCTGAAGAAGCACGCGTTGAAGAACAAGAAGCTGACGTAGAATAAGTTAACTGAATCTAAAGGAGGTTACTGTGGATATTAAAGCAAGTGATGTAAAAGCATTAAGAGATATGACCGGTGCAGGAATGATGGACTGTAAGAATGCCCTAGTAGAAGCAGAAGGTAACATCGATAAGGCTGCAGACATTCTTCGTGAGAAGGGTATCGCCAAATCAGTTAAGAAAGGTAGCCGTATCGCTGCTGAGGGTTTAATCGATTCTTACGTACACAACGGACGCGTTGGTTGTATTGTTGAAGTAAACTCTGAAACTGACTTTGTAGCAAAGAACGATGACTTTAAAGAATTTGTTCATAATATTTGCTTACAAGTTACATCTCAAAATCCAAAGTACGTTTCTCGTGATGAAGTTCCTGAAGACGAAGTTGCACGTGAGCGCAGCATCTTAACTGAACAAGCCCTGAACGAGAGCGATGCTAATATGCCTGAAGACAGACGTCAGATGATTGCTGAAAAGAAGGTCGAAGGCCGTCTCAACAAATTCTATGAAGAGATTTGCTTACTTGATCAAAAGTACATTCTCGATCCAGACCTAACAATCGAGCAAGTTCGTCAAAACCTAGTAGCGAAGATTGGTGAAAACATCGTTATCCGTCGTTTCGTTCGCTTCGAAGTTGGCGAGGGTCTTGAAAAGAGAGAAGAAAATTTTGCTGAAGAAGTAGCAAAGCAAATCAACGGTTAATTCTTTAATCAAAGTAATATACGCCTTAATCAACCATACATTTGGTAGATTAAGGCGTTTTGTTATGTGACGGTCTATAGCGGATGTTATATAATGAAAGCAGAGAGAAACAGATTACAACAACTTTTGGGGAATACGAGGTGGCAGCATGTTCACAATGATGCAATTAACAGAAGTTAGCAGCAGTCAAGAAGCTTATGAGCTTGCCCAAAAAAGAGGGGCTAGGTATCTTGGCGGGTTGATGTGGCTGAAACTAGGGGATGGGGTCATCCGAGAAGGTATAGATCTCAGTGCCTTAGGCTTAAATAAGATTAAGGAAGTCAACCATCCTGATTTAGGACAAGCAATCCAATTAGGAGCAATGGTAACTTTAGGTGAATTTGAAAATAATGAGAGCATAAGCGTTTTGCTCCAAGATGCGAATAAAGACTGTGTAGATGGCATAGTAGGTGTCCAGTTTAGGAACGGAGCAACGATAGGGGGAAGCGTAGCCATGAAGGCAGGTTTTTCTGATGTATGTAACCTCCTTTTAGCTATTGGTGCTTATGTCGAACTAGAAGCGGCGGGTCTTCTTTCTATGGAGGACTTCACTCAGGGTGATTATCGGAATGACTTGGTTAAATACATATATCTGACTAAGGAATATAAGTCGACTTTTTATAAAAACTATCGTTTAGATTCCGGTGATTTACCATGCGCAAATGCTTCATTAGTGGTTGCTGAAGACGGAAAGACCGCTAGGATTTGCGTAGGAGCTAGGCCGGCATTAGCGAAGAGTAAAGATTTAAGCTCTGAAGAGTGGGCGAAGCTTGGCGAGGCAAAGAATCGAGATGAATTAAAAGAAGGGTTTACTTCTTTGATTACCGATTTCAATTTCGCAAGCAATGTGAAAGCTTCAGCAGCTTATCGCAGAAATTTAGCCATTATTTTGCTCACAGACCTATATAGTCAATGGAAAGAAAGCTAGGAGACGGATGCTATGATTAAATTAAGTTTGCGAGTCAACGGGAAAGCTATCACTGATACCGTCCAGCCAGATGAAATGCTTATTGACTTCCTTCGCCGCCATGGGTTTAAGAGTGTTAAACGCGGTTGTGACACCTCTAATTGTGGTCTATGTACAGTGATTATCGATGGCAAAGCTAGTCTGTCTTGCTCAACATTGGCTGCTCGTTGTGAAGGCAAGGACATTGAGACTTTAGAAGGTTTGGAGGAAGAAGCTAAGTATATCCGCCCTTACTTAGCAGGGGAAGGAGCTGATCAATGCGGATTTTGCAATCCGGGTTATATCGTCTGCACAGTCGCCTTGGGTCGGGAGGAAGAAAATCCTGACGATGAAAAGATCATCTCTTACCTTAAAGGGAACCTATGTCGCTGCACGGGCTACATGTCCCAGGCAAGAGCGCTAAGAGCATATTTTGATGATCGGGCATCTGGTAGATTAAATGCGGAGGTGGGCCATGAGTGATTTCAATAAACCTATCCCAAAGAGCGATGCTGAGTCTTTGCTGTCGGGCAAGCCTGTTTATACTGAGGATTTGGCGCCGGAAAAAGCTTTAGTTGTTAAAGTCTTGCGGTCACCACATGCCTTTGCGGAAGTCATCGATGTTAATGCAGCGACTGCTCTGAAGATTGAGGGAATCGAAGGTATTTATTCTTATAAAGACGTTCCTGATATTCGCTTTTGCAACTCGGGCCAATCTTATCCAAAACCCTCACCGAATGATCGGAAGATTTTGGACAAATGGGTGCGTTATGTTGGCGACCCTGTGGCAATAGTCGCAGGAAGTAACGAGAAGGTAGTAGATAAAGCCTTACGATTAATCAAAGTGGAATATAAGGTGTTGGAACCTGTTTTAGATCCAGAGAAGGCGATGGGAAGTGATCAGCTTGTTCATCCTGAGGAAGATTGGAACTTCCAAGTAAATGTAGGCGGCAGTGCGAAGCGAAATCTAATTGCTTCCGGCGAGCAAAAGCAGAATGATGTCGATGAGGTTTTCGAGCATTGCGATGTCATTGTAGAGGAACAGTATACGACCAAAGCAAACTCCCAAGTATACATGGAAACGTTCCGCGCCCATACTTGGTTTGATGAACATAATCGCCTTTGCTGCTTATCTTCCACCCAGATTCCCTTTCATGTTCGACGCATATTAGGCACAGCCCTTGGCATCCCGATGTCTCGTGTCCGAGTGATTAAACCTCGTGTAGGTGGAGGCTTTGGCGCGAAGCAAACAGCGGTAATGGAATTCTATCCCGCTTTAGTCACGATGAAAACAGGCAAAGCGGCCACGATGATTTATAGCAGACAAGAGAGTATGATAGCCGGTTCCCAACGCCATCCCATGAAAATCAACGTCAAGATTGGCGCTTCAAAAGATGGCATAATCAAGGCAATTGATATGTATGCACTCTCGGATTCCGGTGCTTACGGAGAACACGGGTCGACGACAATTGGATTAACCGGGGGCAAAGCGATTCCAATCTACGGTAAATTCGAAGCTTACCGCTTCCGCTATGATGTGGTTTACACCAATCACCAAGCCTATGGGGCTTATCGTGGTTACGGTGCTACCCAAGGCATCTTCGCTTTAGAATCAGCGGTTGATGAGCTGGCCCACAAACTAGGCATTGACCCGCTGACGATAAGGCAGATGAACGCGGTTGAGGAAGGGCAATGGCTCCACATTCTCGATGAGCCTAACGATAGCTGTGTCCTCAGTGATATGCTAACAACTGCCAGAGAAAAAATTGGCTGGGATGATATCTATCCTCGAAAAGTTTTGGATAACGGACACATTGTAGCAGTGGGTTCTGCGATGGCCATGCAGGGATCCGGCATTGCTAAGATTGACTCATCATCGGCCCGCGTTCTACTAGAGGAGGATGGATTCTACACCCTGATGATTGGGTCCACCGACATGGGGACGGGATCGGATACCACGCTGACACAGATTGCTTCGGAAGTTCTTCAATGTTCGACGAAGAGAATCAATGTTCATGGTGTGGATACCGATGTGTCACCTTATGATCCCGGATCCTATGCCTCTTCAACCGCATATGTCACCGGAAATGCAGTGAAGTTAGCTGCCGAGGAATTGGTCAAAAAAATGGTTGATTGTGCGGCGTCGATGTTAGACAGCCAGCCCGATCAAATTAAATTCGATGGCGAAAGTTTCACTAATGATATTGGCGTTAGCATAAGCTTGGTCGACTTGTCTACTAAGCTGTATGTATGGAACCACCAGCGCTTAGAAGGCGAAGCAAGCTGGGGAGGAGAATACTCACCTCCGCCAGCTATGGCAGCTTGTGTAAAAATCGACTTAGATCCAGAAACTGGCAAGGTTCAAATTTTGGACTATGTTGCCGAGGTGGACTGTGGAACCATTATTAACCCCAACTTGGTAAAGGTGCAAACAGAGGGCGGCTTGATGCAAGGCATAGGGATGGCCCTAACCGAAGATTCGCCAAGGGCTGCTGATGGGCGAACCATATATAATTCCTTGCTTACTTACCAGATACCACGAAGAGATTTAAGCCCAAATATTCGAGTAGATTTTAATTCGTCTTATGAACCATCGGGACCCTTTGGTGTGAAGTCGATTGGGGAAGTCGTCATTAATACGCCGTCTCCGGCGATAGGTAATGCCATTTACAACGCTTGTGGGCTACGACTTCGCGAACTTCCTTTCTCGAGCGAGGATATTTGGAAGGGACTTCAAGAAAAATCTGAGTCGTTGAACAACTTATAAAGTAATGATAAAATCGATAGCATGACAAGAACAAAAGGGGGTTTCATGTTTCCATATAAAAGGGTAGTCTTGAAATTGAGTGGTGAAGCGCTTTCTGGCAAAAAAGGCGGCGGTCTTGATGATAAAACCATTGACAATATTTGCCAATCAATCAAAGAAATCCATGACAAGGGATTGGAAATCGGTATCGTTGTAGGTGGTGGCAATTTTTGGAGAGGTCGCTCATCAGTTGAAATTGAGCGAGCTACTTCGGATCACATGGGAATGCTAGGAACCGTCATTAATGCACTTAGGCTGCAAGCATCACTGGAGAACTTGGGTGTTGAGACTCGTGTTCAAACGGCTATTCAAATGCCGGAAGTGGCAGAACCCTATATCAGAAGGAGAGCAATTCGCCATTTTGAAAAGGGTCGCGTTGTTATTTTCGGTGCAGGTACTGGTCTTCCTTACTTCTCTACCGATACTACCGCAGCACTCCGAGCATGTGAGCTGAATGCAGAATGTATCCTACTTGGCAAAACCGGAACAGACGGCGTCTATGACTCTGATCCAAATATAAATCCGGATGCAGTGAAATATGACCGACTGACCTATCGAGACATTCTTACCCAAGGATTGGGTATCATGGATTCAACAGCAACCTCCCTATGCATGGATAACGCTATGCCGCTTATCGTCTTTGGCATCGATGACCCTGAAAACTTGGTCAGGATTGTGGAAGGCGAAAAAATAGGAACACTCGTTGAAGGAGAATAAAAATGTTTAACCTAAAAGAATATGAAAAAAGCATGAAAAAGACTGTTGACGTATTTTCCGAGGGTTTGCAAACGATACGTGCAGGTCGCGCCAACCCAAAGCTACTGGATGGTATTACCTTTCCCTATTACGGAGTAGACACACCAATTAACCAAGCGGCAACCATTAATGTGCCCGAGGCAATGCTCATCACGATTCAACCTTGGGACGCTAACAACTTGAAGCCAATTGAGAAGGCTATCTCCGCATCAGATTTAGGTATTACACCGAACAATGATGGCAAGATTATTCGCTTACCGTTCCCACCGCTAACGGAGGAACGCCGTAAAGACTTATCTAAAGAAGTTGGCAGTCGCTCAGAAGATGCCAAAGTTGCTATCCGCAACATTCGTCGCGATGCCTTAGCTGAAGTAAAGAAGGCAGAGAAGAATAATGAGATGACCGAAGATGACCGTTTCGATTCCGAGGATGATGTACAAAAGATTACGGACAAATATATCAAAGAGATTGAATCAATTGCCAAGGATAAAGAAAAGGAATTGATGGAAATCTAGAAATAGGAAACTATGAAATTTACTGATTTAAATAAGATCCCTAAGCATGTTGGCATCATATTGGATGGTAATGGCCGATGGGCACAGAAGCGTGAGCTTAATCGCAGCGAAGGTCACATCCAGGGATCTGAAAATGTAGTAAACATTACGCGCGCCTGCAGCAATGCAGGCGTTGCGGCTTTAAGCCTCTATGCTTTCTCCACAGAGAACTGGAAAAGATCGGTGACCGAGGTATCTGCTTTGATGGAGCTAATTATCAAGTTCATCAAGGAATACATCGATGAACTGAACGATAATAACATCAAACTGACGTTGATGGGGGAACCATCTAAGATTCCTTTTGCCAGCCGACAGGCGATTAACTATGCACAGAATAAAACCAAAGACAACACCGGCATGGTGCTGAATATTGGGTTGAATTATGGCGGCAGAGATTCTATCATTCGCAGTATCAATCAACTTTTAGAAGATCCTTTGGTCAGGACAATCAGCGAAGATGACATCAATCGAGTTATTGAGACTCATGAATTACCTCAGCTTGACTTAGTCATCCGGACAGGTGGGGAAGAACGACTTTCTAACTTTATGATATGGGAGGCTGCCTATGCGGAGTTTTACTTTACGGATATCTTGTGGCCTGATTTCTCCGAGAAGGACTTATATGATGCTTTCTATAACTACCAGCAAAGAGATAGGCGATACGGAGGCGTTAAATGAAGGGAGTCTTGATTAGAGCAATTACTGGAATCATCCTACTAGCCATCATTGGTTTGGTCATCTTTGGGTCAAGATTAAGCCTCTTGGCTCTTGTTTTGGTGATTTCTTGTATCGGTATCGTTGAGCTCTTTCATGCCCTTCGCCGAAATGAACCCAAGTATATTATCTTTCTCACCTTATTTGCCAATATACTTATCCAGTGGTTTGCCTATCAGCATAAATCAGAACATATGCTAGCCGTTATTGCCCTTTTCTTGTTGATGAATTTTGTCATTTACACTTTCCGTAAGGAATTTAACTTGAACGACCTCTTCATCGCCCTCGTCGGCGTAATCTATGTCAGCGTGTTGTTCAGCTTTCTACTACTCCTACCCGCTGAGAACGAACTGGTTTTACTGCTCGTCTTTGTCGCTGCATGGGGGACAGATACCTTTGCTTTTGTTTGGGGTATGCTACTAGGAAAAACGCCATTAGCCCCGACGATAAGTCCAAAAAAGACAGTAGAAGGTGCTGTGGGAGGAACCATATCGGCAGTTATATTAGCATTCATCTTACAGGCCAACCTATATTCCGACTATGATGTTATCGCCATTCTCAGTGCAGTCTTCTTGGCATCAATCATGAGCCAGGTGGGTGATTTGTTTGCATCACGACTAAAAAGGGAAGTTGGAGTTAAGGACTTTGGCTGGGTATTACTCGGCCATGGCGGCATTCTCGACCGATTTGACTCTATTTTATTTGCCGCCCCAACCATTTGGTTTGCCTTGCGTCTGTTGTCCAATATTGGCGTTTAACGTTTCACTTACTGAGGAGCAATTATGAATTTTATTACGATTATATCTGCCTTAGCGGTCTTCCTACTTGTGGTCTTATTCCACGAGCTAGGTCACTTTTTAGTCGCTAAAGCAGTCAACATAAAAGTCAACGAGTTTTCCATAGGAATGGGTCCCGCTATCGTGCAAAGTCAAAAGGGAGAAACCGAGTATTCTTTGCGGGCCATCCCCCTGGGTGGCTATTGTGCCATGGAAGGGGAAGACGAAGATAGTGCTGATCCTAGAGGTTTTGATCAAGCAAAACCTTGGCAACGATTTTTTACTATCTTGGCGGGACCAATCATGAACATCCTAACTGCTGTCCTCCTGTTCAGTATCTATGCGGCTATGATGGGCCAACCGGTCCCTGTCGTTGATGAGTTCACTGAAAACTCTGTCCTTGCCGAAGCGGGACTTGAGGAAGGTGATGAGATTACTGCCATTAATGGGGTTGCCGTCGAAGGGCAGGAACATCTGAGAAACATCGTCCAAGAACACGGAAGTGAAATGTTGACGATTACCTACGAAAAACCGGATGGCACAAGCAATAGTGTCGATGTCCAAGCTCAAGAGCAGGATGGTCGATACCTTATCGGCTTTATCGCAAGAACCGTACGAGACAATCCAATCAACTCCATCAAACAGGGCTTTGAGATGACCTGGACCACCTTTATCCAATTATTCCAAATTTTGGGGATGTTGTTCAGTGGTCAACTGGGCATGGATGCCGTATCGGGTCCTGTTGGCGTCATATCTACCATAGGACAAGCTGCTAGTAATGGACTGATGCCTCTCATCTTCTTGACCGGCTACATCTCCGTTAACTTGGCCTTTTTCAACCTGTTACCTATACCGGCTTTGGATGGTTCCAAGCTCCTTTTCATCATTATCGAAAAGCTTAGAGGCAAACCAGTGAACAAAGAATTAGAAACCAAGATTACTATGGTAGGCTTTGCCTTCCTATTGGGTTTAATCGTCTTGATTTCCGTAAAAGATATTATCAACATTTTTTAAAAAGCAGAATGAGGAGTCTTCATGGAACGAAAAAATACAAAACAAATCTTTGTAGGGGACGTTGCCATTGGCGGCGGTGCGCCTGTAACCGTTCAATCGATGACGAATACGGATACTAAAGACGTTGAGGCAACCGTAGCCCAGATTTTGGCTTTCGAAGAAGCCGGTTGCGATATCTCCAGATCGGCTATTAATGATTTAGAGGACGCGAAGGCCATCCCCTTGATTAAAGCAAGAACGTCGATTCCTTTCATCGCTGATATTCAATTTGATTACCGTCTTGCGCTTTATGCCGTAGAATACGGTTGTGACTGTTTACGAATCAATCCGGGAAACATCGGTAGCGATGAAAAACTAGAACCAGTCGTTTTGGCTTGCAAAGAAAAAAATATACCCATCCGCATAGGAGTTAACTCCGGATCGGTCCACCAAGAGATGATTGACAAGTATCACGGCGTCAATGTGGAGTCTCTGGTTTATTCCGCTTTAGAAGAAATTAAACGAGTCGAGAAGTTTGATTACCACAACATCAAAGTCTCCATTAAATCCAGTGACGTGAAGATGATGATCGAAGCGTATCGACTGTTCTCCAGTCTCAGCGACTATCCTCTCCACCTCGGTGTAACAGAGGCGGGCCCAGCCTTTACCGGAACAATCAAGTCCGCAGTTGGCATTGGAACCCTTTTAGCCGAAGGGATTGGCGACACTATTCGCGTTTCCATCACAGGGGACCCTGTTCAAGAAATCAAGATTGGCCGCGAAATCCTGCGGAGCCTAGGTCTGCGGCAGGAAGGCATCGATCTAATTTCCTGCCCTACCTGTGCAAGAACGAAAATAGATCTCATTGGCTTGGTTGAAGAAGCCGAAAAGATGCTGGAAGGCATGCAGAAAAATATCAAGGTTGCTATTATGGGTTGCCCGGTGAATGGCCCAGGAGAAGCACGAGAAGCTGACTTTGGTATCGCTGGAAACAAAGGTCAAGGTGTCCTTTTCAAGAAGGGGAAAGTCATTCGTCAAGTACCCGAAGATCAACTTTTGACAGCCCTTATTGAAGAAATTGAGAAAGCCGAAGTCAATGAAGTTAAGTAAGCTCGTCCAACATGAAAAATATTCATATCTTGAAATCGATAAGGTTGTCTATGATAAACAAGGCTCGGAAGTCGCTTTTCAACTTCAGTCAAGTCTGCCAGTGGATGATCAGGAACACTTTCAATTGTCTAGTCTTCTTGAAGACCTCTTTCAATGTGCGGTAAAGGTAAATATCGAGCTCCTCGAGAGTGTTGAAAAAGAACTAAACTCGACTCCATCAAACTATGATGAACCTATTATCATTTCGAGACCAAAAAAAGAGAAAGTAGCAGAAGCCGTTCGAGGTACAGAGGACGGTTTTCTTCTTGGTCGCAAGTTTACAGCCAGGGATTATGACAATTATGTTGCCTTGGATGAACTGGGGAATCTGGGTGGACCTGTGGTGACCTCAGGAAAAATTAGTGAAGTTAATCAGTTGACTACAAAAACCGGGCTGATGATTATAACTTATCATGTCGAGAATCTAAAGGGCGGAGCGATCACTTGTAAATCCTTTGTTCACCAGAAGGACCAGAACAATGCCTTGGCCAACATCACCGAAGGTAATTGGGTGATGGTCAAGGGCAGTATTGCCTATGACAGCTACGCCAACGCCAATGTGCTCACCGTAGAAGGTATGACTAGTGCAGAACCTGAGCTCATCATCGACGATGCTGATACGCCCCGAGTCGAGTTTGCCGTCCATACTCAAATGTCCAACATGGAAGGGATGATCAATCCAAAGGACCTGGCAAAGAAGGTAAAGGAATGGGGGCACTCAGCGGTTGGAGTAACTGACTTCGGGTCTGTTCAGGCCTATCCCTTGGTTTATAACGCTCTACAGGGAAGTGATGTGAAAGTCCTCTTTGGATATGAAGCAAAGACGCTTCGCCAAAACCACCATATTCTATCCAATGTCTACCAGTTGGATATCGATAAATTGAAAGGATCTTACACCGTTTTTGATATTGAGACAACTGGTTTTTCTCGTTTCAACGATCGAATCATCGAAATTGGTGCAGTTCGTTATGAGGACGGAAACATCGTTGGGGAGTTTTCCGAATTTGTTTATCCCGAACGGACACTACCCGAAAAGATCATCGAACTGACTGGCATTACGGATGCCATGCTCAAGGATGCTCCAACTATCGACCAAGTTCTCCTTCGGTTTTTGACCTTCGCCAAAGACAGTATTTTTGTTGCTCATAATGCAGACTTTGATATTGGTTTCATTGTTGAGAATGCAAAAAAGTTAAATCTAGATTTTCAACCGGTATATATTGACACCCTCGGCTTAGCTAGAGCCCTTCATCCGGAATATAAAAATCATAAACTTGACACATTGACCAAGAATCTCAATGTTAACCTATTTAATCATCACCGAGCCAGCGATGATGCTAGGGCAACAGGCATTGTATTCCTCAAGTTCATTGAAGAATGGGCTGCTTTTGAAATACCCCTAACCGATATTAACGAGACTCCTTCGGATTACGAGCTTGCACGACATGATAATTATCGGACCATAGTTTATGTCAAGGAGCAAAAGGGCTTATATAACCTGTATCAATTGGTATCAAAGGCAAATATCGAAACCTTCTTCCGGAGCCCTGGCGTCAGTGAGAAAGACTTACAGCATAACCGAGAAGGCCTACTCCTCATGACGGGTTTTGTTGATTCCGAGCTCTTCGATGCCATTTCTAGACGATATCCCAATGACGTCCTTTTAAAGATTGCCTCCCGTTATGATGTCCTATGCGTTCAGCCGCCCGCTTATTGGGAGAAAGCACTTCAGAGTGAGCTTGTGGAAAACGAAGACCACTTTAAAGATATCGTTGAAAAGATTATACAGTTGGCGAGAAAGTTGGAGAAGCCTTGCATCGCCATCAATATGCCTTACTATTTCAACCCAGGTGATCGATTGGCTCGCAACATTCTGGTGAATTACCAACGCAGATTGGAATTTGAAAGGGAAGAAAGATACCGCTTCTTCACCACAAAAGAAATGTTGAATCATTTCGATTGGCTCGGGAGGGAAACGGCCTACCATCTGGTTGTTACGGCAACGAGAGATTTGGCTGATTCCTTCGAAGAAGTACGCCCGATTCCCCAAGGTACCTTTACACCAGAACTGGAAAATGCGGAAGAAGACTTACGACAGTCCACTTATGAAAAAGCTGAATCCATTTATGGGAAGCCTCTTCCTGATTTGGTGGAAGCAAGGTTGGAGAGGGAGTTGTCCTCCATCATTAATAACGGCTATGCCTCCCTCTATATCATCGCTAAAAAACTGGTTGAAAAATCCAATGAAGACGGTTACTTGGTTGGGTCCCGTGGGTCGGTAGGTTCTTCTTTTGCTGCGACAATGGCTAACATAACCGAGGTTAACCCATTGTCACCCCATTACGTCTGTCCCAGTTGCAAGTACAGCGAATTCATCACGGATCATTCCGTTGGCTCGGGATTTGACTTACCTGCAAAAGACTGCCCCGAGTGTGGGACAACACTAAATCGGGATGGACAAGAGATTCCCTTTGAAGTATTCCTTGGTTTCGAGGGGGACAAGGAGCCCGATATTGACTTGAACTTTGCCGGCTCTTACATGTCGACAATTCACAAGTTTACGGAAGAATTTTTTGGCAAAGGGAAGGTTTTTCGTGCAGGAACCATATCCGGAGTTCAATCCAAAACAGCTTACGGCTTGATTCGTAAGTATTTGGAGCAAGCATATATACCTCAAGAAGATGAGGGGATTAGTGAAGCTCGAATCAGTTCCCTCCAACGCATCATGGAGGGTACCAGAAGAACGACCGGTCAACACGCCGGCGGGCTGATTATCGTGCCTTCTCACTTGGACGTGTTGGATTTCACACCAATTCAATATCCCGCCGATGACCCGAAATCGGGCACTATTACCACCCATTTCAGTTACAAAAACTTGGAGGGTACTCTACTAAAATTGGATGAATTGGGGCACACATCCCCAACTATCATTAGACAGCTGCAGGAGATGACGGACGTGGATCCGCTTCTCATTCAATTTGACGATCCGAAGACAATGGAAATCTTTTCCAATACCAAAACATTAGACATCCGCCATGATTACTCCAATAAGGAGGATGGGTCATTGGGTATCCCAGAGTTTGGCACGGGTTTTGTCAGGGGAATGTTGAGCGAGACAAAACCAACTACTTTTGCCGAATTAACTCGAATTTCTGGACTTAGCCACGGCACCAACGTCTGGCTAAATAATGCTCAGGAATTGATTCGAGATGGGATTACAACACTTTCCGGATCTATCTGTACTCGTGATGACATCATGATTTACCTCATTTCCATGGGTATGGACAAACTAGATAGTTTTAAGACGATGGAGTCTGTTCGAAAGGGTCGGGGAATACCGGAAGGCATCGAGGAAAAGATGAGAGACCACAAAGTGCCATCGTGGTACATCGATTCATGCCAAAAAATCCAATACATGTTCCCTAAATCTCATGCTGCTGCTTATGTCATGATGAGTTACCGCATTGCTTGGTTCAAGGTTCATAGTCCGGCAGCTTTCTATGCCACTTACTACACCCAACGCTTAAGTGACTTTTCGACCGGTTTCCTCTTCAGCAAGCTTGATCAGGTGCAGAATTACATGAAAGACTTAAAAAATGCAGAGGAAGAGAAAGCATCCGATGCCAATAAATGGACACTTCTGGAAGTGATCGAGGAGATGTATGCCAGAGATTACGTCTTTGCGGAAGTCGACCTCTATAATTCGAAAGCCTGTGACTTCAGCATCATCGATGACAGGACAATCCTACCACCCCTATCTGCCTTGAATGACGTCTCGGAGGCGTTAGCGGAGGCGATTGTACGAGAAAGGGAAGCTGGTTTCATTTCCAAGCAGGAATTTAAGACAAGGACCAATGCCAACCGTTCTGCTCTAGCCAGCATGGAAGAATACGGTTTGCTCGAAAGTTTGCCAGAAAGTAACCAGATGAGTTTCATACCAGGTTTTTGACAGAAACCTCGCAAAAGGTTGCAAACTTGCCAAAAACTTGCTATAATTAATTAAATTGTATAGATAAAAAATACAAGAGTGGGTGCGACCTACTCTTGTTTTTTTAGGGAAAATCGGTAGGAGGAGTAATGAACAAAAAACAGCTCGAAGAATTGCGTCCAAGGTTTGATGAAGAGATTGAATCTTTAGGCTACGAGATGGTTGATGTGGAATTCGTCAGAGAAAACAAAGAATCATATTTACGCTTTTTCATCTACAATCCAGAGGGCACGACCGTTGATGACTGTGAAGCAGTCAGCAACCACTTAAGCCCCTTGCTCGATGAACTTGACCCTATCGATGGAAACTACTACTTAGAAGTTTCTTCGCCGGACCTGAATCGACCATTAAAGAACGCTAAAGACTACAAGCGCTATCTTGATGAACAGGTTGAGCTCTCTTTTTATCAGAAGAGAGAAGGGGAGAAATCTTGGATCGTCACCTTAAAAGATTTTGATGACGAGTACTTTACTGTGGAAAGAAACAAAAAAGAACATAGGATTCCCAAAGCGGAAGTGGCTCAGATGAAGCCCGCAATAATCTTTTAGAAAGACGGATTAGGAATGAACAAAAAATTAATTGAAGCATTAGAAGACTTAGAAGAGTCGAAAGGAATATCTAAGGCGGTTATCCTGGAAGCTTTGGAGAAGGCTTTAGAGAAGAGTTACGAAAAAAACTTTGACGATAATACTAATGTGTCGGTGACTATCAATGAAAATAATGGCGACATCAAGGTTTATGCGCTAAGAACCGTTGTGGCTGAAGTAGAGGATAAGTATTCTCAAATCTCTTTGGATGAAGCAAAGACCATGAAGAAGAGCGTAGATATTGGCGATGTCGTTCAAGTGGAAGTTAAGCCTAAGAATTTTGGCCGAGTTGCTGCCCAAACAGCCCGAAATATCGTCATCCAAAAACTGAGAGATGCGGAACGTGAGTCCATCTATGATGAGTATATTAGCCGCGTAAAGGAAATGATTACCGGCACGGTACAAAGGGTTGACTACAATAACATTTATATTAATCTAGGTATGACTGATGGCGTAGTACCACAATCTGAACAAATTCCTGGGGAAACTTACGAGGCGGGAGATCGGATTAAACTCTACGTTGCCGAAGTCAGAAATAACACGAAAGGCCCACAGGTCCTTTTATCCAGAGCTAATCACAATCTTGTTATCCGCCTCTTTGAACAAGAGGTGCCTGAAATCGCTGATGGTACTGTGGAGATATTCTCTATTGCCAGAGAAGCTGGTTCTAGAAGTAAATTAGCGGTTTTTTCCAATGATCAAAATGTTGATCCGATTGGGGCATGTGTTGGTTATAAAGGTAGCCGTGTCAATGTTATCGTTGACGAACTTAATGGGGAGAAGATGGACATCGTCATCTATGACAAGGAACCTAGTGTCTTCATCTCCAATGCTTTAAGTCCTTCCAAAGTCAATAAGGTAATTATCAATGAGCCAGAAAACTCAGCTATCATCGTCGTCCCAGATGACCAGTTATCCTTAGCTATCGGTAAGGAAGGTCAAAACGTTCGTTTAGCGGCTAAGCTAACAGGTTGGAAGATTGATATCAAGGGTCAAAGTCAGTACGAGGAAAGCCAAGAAGAATACGATGCAACCGAGTATCATTTAACTAGAGACCAAGACGACGAGTACTACCAAGAAGATGATTCGGAAGAGATCGATTTATTCGCTATGCCAGAGGATTATGAAGGCGGAGAAGAGTACGATAGCGATGATGAAGATTACGAAGCGTATGAAGAGTACGATGATGAAGACGATAATGATTTCGAAGACGAATTATTGGATAAGAATTAGAGGATAAGATATGGCATCAAAGACACCGGTAAGAAAATGTGTTGCCTGCCAAGAGAGGAAACCGAAGAAAGAGTTAATTCGCATTGTTAACCACCCTGAGCAGGGGGTCATAATCGATCGAACGGGAAAAGCAAATGGTCGTGGCGCATATTTATGTCGAGATGAAAAATGTATCAGACTAGCACAAAAGAAAAATATATTGAAAGCGGCGTTAAAAACTTCTTTTGATAGCGAATTCTATGAGGAGATTGTGCATGATGTAAGCGAATAGAGGTGAAAAATGAGAGTATACGAATTAGCAAAAGAATTAGGGTACAGCTCAAAAGATTTTAGGGAATTATTGAAGAAGCAGTTCAAATTGGATTACCCTTCTCACATGTCGGCTATGGAAGACAAAGAGATTGCCCATGTTAGAGACCACTTCAAGAAGTCCGCAGAAGCAAAGAAGCAAAAGGATAAACCAGCAGACAGGGCACCTAAGCAAAAACCGGAGCAGCCACGAAGTCAAGCCGGCAATCAAAAGCCTGCAGAGAGACAGAAAGCAGCCGGAGGCAGAACGCCTGATGGTCAAAGAAATCAAACCAGGAAGCCCCAGGATGGGCAAAGAGATCAGAATAGAAGACCTCAAGAAGGGCAAAGAGACCAGAATAGAAGACCTCAGGACGGACAGAAGAGACAAGCTGGCAAACCATCCAATGATAACAGAAATGACCAGAGACGACCTGCCAAGAAAACGGACAATAGAGGCGACAGAAAACCTGAGTTAGAGGGTAAAGAGCGTCCGCATAGAGACATCGGAGACAAGGCCAAAAAGAGCGCTAAAGATAACCAAAGCAAAGAGTCCCGCTTTAAAGATGGCGACAATAAGGCTAAGAAACGAAAAAAAATGCACGAAACCGGTACAAGCAAGCAGGTAAGTACGGTTGAACAAGAAGAACAAAAGCCTACCAAGAAGAGAGGCTCTAAGAAAAAACACCAAGAACAACAGAACAGGCAACCACAAGCTGTTCAGCAGAAGGTGGAGGAAGATATTACGGATCAAATTATAGAAATTCCAGAGGAAATTACGGTTTCTGACTTTGCGAAAGCCATCCAACAAAACTCGATGGATGTCATCGGCGAATTAATTCGCATGGGCGTTATGGCTAGCTTGAATGAATCGATTACCTTTGAGACAGCAGAAAAAGTCGCTGATAAATTTGGCATACTGATTACCGAACCAGAAGAAACCGATGTTGATGAGATTTTTGAGCAATTGGATGTGGAAGATGACGAAAGCGACCTCGTCCTCCGCCCAGCTGTTATTACCGTTATGGGTCACGTTGACCACGGTAAGACGTCCATTCTCGACGCTATTAGACAAACTCAGGTTACTCAAGGCGAAGCAGGCGGCATTACCCAGCACATCGGTGCTTCAACGGTAGACTACGAAGGAAAACACATCACTTTGTTGGATACACCTGGTCACGAAGCCTTTACGCAGATGCGATCTAGAGGTGCTAAGGCAACGGATATCGCTATTCTAGTTGTAGCTGCAGACGATGGTGTTATGCCCCAGACTATTGAGGCAATCAACCACGCCAAAGCAGCAGAAGTACCTATCATCGTAGCCATCAATAAGATGGATAAATATGAAGCAGACCCCAACCGTGTCAAGCAAGAGCTTGCTGAGCATGGCCTCATTTCAGAAGAGTGGGGCGGAGAGATTATCATGGTCCCCGTTTCTGCAAAAACCGGTGACGGCATTGACGACCTTCTTGAAAACGTCTTATTGGTCTCTGAGATTGCTGAATTAAAGGCGAACCCTAACCGAAAAGCGGTTGGTGTTGTTATCGAATCGGAATTTGAGAAGGGCCGCGGTGCTACCGCTTCCGTACTCGTCCAAAAGGGTACTTTAAAAGATACGGATTACGTGGTTTCAGGCCAAGTTAGTGGTCACATTAGGGCCATGTTCGATTCAGCCGGCAACAAAGTCAAAGAAGCAGGTCCTTCTTATCCGGTGAAGATTATCGGTTTAACAGACCTTCCAGAGGCTGGTGATCACATCTACGCCGTCGAAGACGAGAAGATTGCCAGAGACTTTGCCAACAGAGCGCAAGCCAGAGCCAAGAAAGAACGTCTCAACAAGACGACCCATGTCTCCTTGGACGACCTGCATATGCAGATTTCTGAGGATGGCCTGAAGGAACTGAATATCATCGTAAAGACAGACGTTAAGGGAACCATCGATGCACTAGCCGGATCTATCGAGAAACTTGGTAACAATGAAGTTAAGGTCAATATCATCCATGGCGCAGTTGGTGGTATTTCCGAGTCCGACGTTATGTTGGCAACAGCTTCCAATGCGATTATCATCGGCTTCAATGTTCGACCTAACCAAGGTGCTATTGCCCTTGCGGATAGGGACGAGATTGAGATGCGAACCTACCGCGTCATCTACGAAGCTATCGAGGAAATCGAACAAGCCATTAAAGGTATGTTGGACCCTGTTTTCGAGGAAGAAGTCCTTGGTCGAGCGGAAGTCCGCGACACCTTCAAGGTTCCTAATGCCGGTACGGTAGCAGGTATTTATGTGCTTTCCGGCAAAATGGTCAGAAACGCTAAGGTACGCTTATTAAGAAATGATATCGTCATCCATGAAGGAAATATTTCTTCCTTACGTCGCTTTAAGGACGATGTTCGTGAGATCGCCCAGAACTATGAGGGCGGCTTAGGCATCGAAAACTACAACGACGTCAAGGTTGGCGATCAAATCGAGTGCTACCACGATGTTGAAGTCGAACGCTAAGTGGTAGAACGATAATAAAAGAAATTGGGGAGGCTATCTTTCGAGCTAGCCCCCAATTTCATGTTGAACGGATAGTGAGGAGACAGTGATGGATAATATTCGTATAGGAAGAATTTCTCAGGAACTCAAGAAGGTATTGTCAAATACCATTGCCTATGATCTTAACGATCCGAAAATTTCCAAGATCACCACAGTAACTGACATCAGACTTTCCAGTGACTTGTCTTACGCCGATGTTTACGTTTCCGTTATGGGAACCGACTGGGATAAAAATCAGACTATCGAAGGCCTTGAATCTGCGACCGGCTACCTGAAAAAGGTCATCGGCAAAGAGGTTAAAATTCGCCAGATTCCAGAACTTCGTTTTCACTTGGATAATTCTCTTGAGTACGGCATGTATATGGACAAGCTCATTAATGAGACTATGGCCCAAGATCGCATCGCGGCCGAAAAGCGCGCCGAAGACGGTTTTGATGACGAGTACGTAAACCAAGATGATGCAGCAGGTGAAGAAAATTCAGACGAAGCGTAAGGAGCCCCTATGGAAAGCCAAGTAATTCAACAGATTTATACGGCCATAGATGAGGCTGAAACGATCATAATCACGGGCCATGTAAACCCAGACGGAGACTGTCTGGGTTCCGTTTTGGGCTTGGGATTAACCCTGCTTGAAGCGGGCAAGAAGGTCACTATGGCCATCGATGATGATCTTCCCGACCGCCTATCTTACATGCCCGGTTTTGATTTAATTCGCAGAGAAGTAGAAGGCGATCAGTTTGACCTCTTCATCATGGTTGACATTGGGGACCGCCGCAGGCTAGGGGAGACAGCTGCTTATCTGGATTCTGCCAAAGCCAGCATCTGTATTGACCACCACGCGACCAATGAGATGATCTGCGATATCAATTTGGTGGAAAAGTCAGCCTCATCAACCTGTGAGATGCTAGGCGAACTATTGATGGAAGGACCTTATCTCGTTCCTGCCGATGGAGCAACCGCTCTATACACGGGTTTAACAACGGATTCAAATCGCTTCCTCTACAAGACTGCTCGTCAAGATGCTATGCGGGTGGGCGCTGATCTCTTGGACTTGGGCGCTGACGTTGACACCATCTATCTCCATGAATTCCAAACGTTGGACTCGAAATTGATTGCCTTTACCGGTCATATCGTTGAGAATGCCCTCTATCTCCATGAAGGCAAGGTCGCTTTAGCCAATCTGACGGAAGAACTCTTAGAGAAGTATAAGCTTGAGATGTCCGATGGAGAAACAGTTGTTGATACCCTGAAGAACTTGGAGGGCGTCGAAGTTGCCTGTATCATCAAGGATAGGGGAGACAAGGACCAAAAGGTCAGCCTCCGCTCTAAGGCGTATTACAACGTAGCGGCTATCGCCCAAAAATTTGGCGGTGGGGGCCATATCCAGGCTGCCGGCTGTAGTCTCGATTCCTCTAACGAGGAGGCCTTCCAGACGATGAAAGCATATTTGGAGCAGATTGAATGGCCATCGTAAACGGGATTTTGAATATCAATAAAGACAAGGATATGACTTCCCATGATGTGGTGGCTATCTTAAGAGGCGTTGTAGGTCAAAAGAAGATTGGCCACACGGGCACCTTGGATCCGATGGTTACTGGGGTCCTTCCTATTTGTCTTGGGCAGGGAACCAGAGTCGCAGAATACATTGCTGATCAAGGCAAAACTTATGAAGGAACTATGGTTTTTGGTTTTGAGACCGATACCCTGGATATCGAGGGCGATATCGTGAAACAAGGACCGCTTCCAGAACTAACCGCTGAAAAATTAGAAGAAGCATTTTCTCATTTTCGCGGGAAGATTGACCAAGTGCCTCCGATGTACTCTGCAGTTAAAATTGATGGAAAACGACTATATAACCTGGCAAGATCAGGCAAAGAGGTGGAACGTCAAGCTCGACAGGTAGAAATATATTCCTTAAACCTCCTATCCTTTGATAAAAAAACCTGCCGCTTCCGCTGTGCTTGTTCTAAAGGAACCTATATTCGCCAATTGGTGAAGGATATCGCCAACCATATGGGTACGTTAGCAACCCTCCAGGAATTAGTTCGAACCCAGGTCGGTCCTTATCAGGTAGAGGATGCTCTTCCGATTATGGCCCTCAAAGAGGGCAAAGTGGATTGGCGAGACAAGGTGGAAAGCATTGATAGTAGCTTACAGCATTTTGAGGCCATCCAACTGAATAACAAAGAAGCGACCCTTGCCGTTAATGGAGCAAAATTATCTATCCAGCAGGAGGGTTTGGAAACAGACCGCCTGTATCGAATATATGGACCGGAAATATTCATTGGTCTAGGCTACTTGGATGAGAAGACAAAGCATCTGAGAATGAAGAAAGTATTAACTCACTGAGAGGTAACGATGAGAATCATTGATTGTGACAAAGGGGAGCAAAGCCAAATCCAGAAACCAGTTTCTATCGCTTTGGGAAACTTCGATGGTCTGCATTTGGGCCACCAAGCTCTGATTAAAAAGTCGACAGAAGTAGCCAGAGAGAAAGGCTACTTGTCTGGCGTTCTACTATTCAAGAACCACACCCTCTCGGAATTGAAGAATAAAGACTTGCAGCTGTTAACCAGCTTAGCGGATAAAGAAGAACTCCTAGATAATCTAGGTGTTGACGTCATTTATTTAAAGAGTTTTGACCACAAGTTTTGCTCTATCAATAAGCTAGATTTCATTGAGGACGTGCTGACGAATCAGCTAAAGGTCAAGGCAGTTACCATTGGCCACGACTACCGGTTTGGTTGTTGGGCGGAAGGCAAGGTCAGCGACTTGATCGCGAACCAAACGGTATTCGATTATGAGGTTTTTGTTATTGATGACGTGGTTGCCGATGGGGAGCGCATCAGTTCCAGCCGAATCCGCCAGACATTAAGGGATGGAAATGTGGAGAATGCTACAAAGATGCTTGGCCGTCCTTTTCGTATAGGAGGAGAGATCGTACCAGGTGCAAATCGGGGCAGAAAGCTTGGCTTCAGGACAGCCAACCTCTTCTGGGACCATCACTATATCGTTCCCAGGGATGGGGTTTACCTGACCAGAGTTTATTTGGATGATCTGAAGACACCTCACCATTACGGGATGACCAACATCGGGACCAACCCTACGTTCACTGAGGCCAATAATACGAAAATTGAAACCCATATCTTCGATATCGATGGGGACCTATACGGTAAGCGGATGTGGTTGGAATTCCTAGCTTATGAGCGGGGAGATATCAAGTTTGATACCGTAGGCGAGCTAGTTGATGTCATGAAAGAAGATGAGCGGATCCTCCGTTCTTGGATTCCCCAGTTCGAAAAGTAGAAAAGTTTGTCAAGAAAGGATTTTCTTGATAGAATAGGCGAGTACTTATTCTCGGTTTCGGGCACTCCAACCCGCTACTGTGAATAAGCGAATAATATTTTTAAGGAGAGCAATATGTTAACTAAAGAAGAAAAATTAGAACTGATCAAAGAATTTGGCAAAGATGAGAATGACACAGGTTCACCTGAAGTTCAAATCGCTATGCTATCAAAGCGTATCGCTGAACTTACAGAGCATCTTAAGTTCCACAAGAACGACCACCACTCAAGACGTGGTATGTACAAGTTGATCGGACAACGCCGCGGTCTGCTTAAGTACCTAGCTAAGTTGGACATCGAGCGCTACAGAGACATTCTACAACGCCTACAAATTCGTGGTTAATGACAAGAGAGATAGCTTTGCTATCTCTTTTTTTATGGGTTTGGAACTGACTTCTAAAGGTAAATATAGGGTAGTAAAATCGCTTAGTTTAGGGGGTTGTGATGAAAAGAGCATTAGTTATTTTTAATCCTGTAGCCGGTACGGCTGAAGGCGAAAATTATGTCACGGAAATTAGTAACCGCTTGTGCGGTTTGGACTACCGAGTCGAGCTTCTTGCTACGCAGGATTCCGAACATGCGACGAAGTTTTGTGCCGACTTTGCACCGGAGTTTGATCTCGTCGTTGCGATGGGTGGCGACGGAACCATGAGTGAAGTGGTGGAAGGGGTTCTAAAGAATGAAAAGAGACCGGAAATTGGGTTAATCCCGACGGGATCGGTGAATGATTTCGCCAGGGGTGTAGGCCTCTTCGAACGAGAGAGTGAAGAAATTTTTGAGATTGCGTCCAACGGCCGAGCAGTCGATATGGACACCGGTTGGCTCAATGATATCAGCTTCTTCTACGTAGCCGCCTTCGGGGCCTTTACGTCCGTAAGTTATAGGACTTCTCAGTCACAGAAGAATGCTTTCGGGAAGCTGGCTTACATCGCCGAAGGAATGAAGGACTTGGGTAATATCGAAAGCAAACACCTTCGAATCACCACCGATAAGGAGACATTCGAAGACGATTATGTGTTAGGTATTATCTCCAACTCCAACTCAATTGCAGGCGTTTATGGTATTAATGGTGTCGCCGATTACGATGACGGTCTATTTGAGGTAACCCTAGTCAAAGCTAAGGAAGGTGGCTTGGGCTTTATTACCTCCATGAAGGATTTCATTACCCACAAGGAAGAAAGCGATGCAATCCAATCCTTCCGGGCTTCGAAGATCTTAATCGAAGCAGACGAGGAGATTGAATGGACCTTGGATGGGGAGTTCGGCGGGAATTTTGCCTCAGCAAATATCGTCAACGACCACAAGTCGATTCGCGTAAGAATGTATGACAAGACCGACGTCAATATTACGAGAGAAAACAATCAACTAGATCAATAAGACACGAGATATAGTGGTTCAAAGTAGCTAGTACAGTCAATTTCATGTATAATAATAAAGATGTATAAAATTTGTTAGAGACCCTAGGGTAGGTGATAGCGAAGCTATCGGAATTCAGGAGGAAGAATGGAAAAGATTTACGAATATCAATCAAGTGTGACTGATAATGCTTTTACCGTAACTATCGGTAAAGTGGCTGAACAAGCAAGTGGGGAATGTATCATCCGTGCCGGAGATACTGTAGTATTGACTACAGCAGTGGGTGCGAAGACAGCTAGAGAAGGAATTGATTTCTTCCCACTAACTTGTGAGTACCAAGAAAAACTATATGCCGTAGGCCGCGTTCCTGGGGGCTACATTAAACGTGAGGGCAGAGGCTCTCAAGAAGCTACCTTGAATGCAAGACAAATGGACCGTCCACTTCGTCCGTTATTCCCAGAGGGTTTCCGCAATGAAGTTCAAGTCATTGCCACGATCCTTTCCGTAGACGAGAAGAATCCTCCTGAAATCTGTGCGATGAATGGTTCATCTATCGCCCTATCCACTTCAGATATCCCTTTCCATGGCCCAACAGGTGCCGTTATCGTCGGCTTCGTGGATGGCGAATACGTAATCAATCCATCCGAAGAACAGATGCTAAACTCAGAGCTCAATTTGACGGTTGCCGGAACGAAAGACGCCATCATGATGGTTGAAGCTGGTGCAAACGAATTAGGCGAAGATGTGATGCTTGGTGCAATTCTGTATGGCCACGAAGAGATTAAGTCAATCTGCCGCTTCATCGAAGGTATCGTTGAAGAAAACGGTAAAGAGAAGATGGAGTTTACAGTTAACGAAGCTCCCCAAGAATTGAGAGAGCGTGTTGAACGCATCGCAAAGGATAAGCTCTTACAAGCTCTTCGCACTGATAATAAGATGATTCGCGAAGACGGCATCGACGCCATTGTTACTGAAACATTGGAAGTGCTCGAAGCGGCTGATCCAGATGAATTCCCTCAAGAGAAGAAGATGGCTGTGCAAATCATGGACGACATCGTTCGTGATGAAGTTCGCCGTCTGATTACCGCAGAGAAGATTCGCTCTGACGGACGCGCCATGGATGAAGTGAGAAAGCTTTCTGCAGAAGTCAGCTTCTTGCCAAGAACCCACGGGTCAGGTCTATTCTCTAGAGGTCAAACTCAAGTTCTTTCCGTGGTTACTTTGGCTGGTCCTCAGGATGTTCAATACATTGATGGCCTTCACGAAGAAGAGATTGTTAAGCGCTACTACCACCAATATAACTTCCCACCTTTCAGCGTAGGTGACACAAAGCCATTGCGTACACCAGGACGTCGTGAGATTGGTCATGGCCATCTTGCAGAACGCGCCTTGGTTCCAGTATTGCCTGACGCAACCGAGTTCCCATATACCATCCGTGTGGTTTCCGAAGTCCTCAGCTCTAACGGATCCAGCTCACAAGGGTCTATCTGTGGATCTTCTCTAGCGCTTATGGACGCCGGAGTGCCCATTAAAGCACCGGTAGCTGGTATTGCTATGGGTTTGATCAAAGAGGGCGAAAACACCTCCATTTTGACCGATATTCAAGGTCTGGAAGACCACCTGGGCGATATGGACTTCAAGGTAGCTGGAACAGCGGAAGGTATCACGGCTCTTCAAATGGATATTAAGATTGAGGGTATTGATAGAGCCATTATGGAAACTGCTCTTGACCAGGCCCGCCTTGCAAGACTACAAATTTTAGAAGTGATGAATGAAGCTATCTCTAAACCAAATAGCGACTTATCTCCTTATGCACCAAGGATGTTTGCAATTGATATCGACCCTGATAAGGTGAGAGACGTCATCGGTAAGGGCGGCAAAACAATTAACGGTATCATCGATGAAACAGGTGTTAAAATTGATACACAAGATGACGGGCACATCACAATAACAGCTAAGGATGGCGAAAGTGGAAAGAAAGCTCTCGCTATGATCGAACAAATTGTAAAAGATGTTGAGGTTGGCGATATTTATGAAGGTAAAGTCACTCGTTTGATGAAGTTCGGCGCTTTTGTTGATATCGGTGGCAATAAAGAGGGAATGGTTCATATTTCCAAACTAAGTCATGAGCGTGTAGCTTCCGTTGAGGATATTTTAAAAGTTGGTGATGCGGTGAAGGTTAAAGTTATCGAAATCGATGACCAAGGAAGAATTAACCTATCCAGAAAAGCACTTTTACCAAGAGAATAGTAAATAACGAATGTACCTCAAAGAAAGTAACTTTCTTTGAGGTACATTTTTTTCTAGACCTTGGAGTGTGTTATAATGAAAGGTAGATATTATTGAGTTGGGGGACATATGGCTAACAAACGCAGACGACGCAGAACAAAAACAGCAAAAAAGAATATCAATCGCGAACTCATCACTATCGTTGTCTTCTTAGTCTTCGTTCTCGTAACAGCCTCTATTTATTTTCAACAACAGTTAGGTGTTATCGGTAGGGTCGTTGGGGGCTTTCTTTTTCAATCATTTGGTTTGACGGCCTATGCTTTACCTCCCTTATTTTTTATTTTGCTTTTGAGTTGGGCCACGGGCCACCTCAGAGGGAAACTAGCGAAAAATATCGCTTACCTTTTCGCCCTGTTTATTTGCTTTGCCTTGATTTTAGGAATGATGGAATCACCGGATGGTAGCTTCCGCACAACCATGGAACTTGCCGGGGAGCACGGTCTCGTAAAAAGGGGCCCCGGCATAGTCGGCGCCTTCTTTACTTTTGGCCTACAACGAGTCATTGGCAACGTGGGCATTAGCATCCTCATCGCCATCATCTTCCTGTTCTTCGTGCTTCACCTTTTTGATTTGCCATTTTCAGCTTTCCTGGAAAAATGTTATCTCGGAATCAAGAATCTGTTAGGATTCAGCAAAGATAAAGTCTCTTCTAGCATTCAAGATTCCAAAGCCAGAAGGCAAGAGCGTAGAGCCTTAAGCCAACAGGAAGAGAAGCCGCCAAAGCGGTCCGAATTATTGGGTAAGGAAGAGAGAGTATTGCCTTTTGGACCCTCTAATGATTCAATCCAAGACGATCAGTCTGAGCAAATTATTCAGATCAAAAATTATGCGGATGATTTTGAATCGGGGCAAGACGGAGAACTAACCATTGGCTCTCCAAAGGCGGATGCGAAAACAAAGAGTAAAGCTTTAACCAGGGAAACCCCTGATAATGAGGGCCATGTACCTGGCTCCAAACAAGATTCCCAAGCAACAAAGGAAAAGTCAGTCAAACAAGTGGACGATAAAGATCAAATCTCTATCGATTCTTTGGGTTTTTCCATAGATAATGATCCGATCAGCTATGAAAAGCCACCGGCTGAGCTACTCAAGAAGAACACGAAGACTGCAGCCATCAACGAAGGCGACTTAAAGCACCAAGCCAAACTGATCGAACAGACCTTATCCAGTTTCGATATCGATGCGAAGGTTATGACGATTCAACGGGGACCTGCTGTCACTCAGTTTGAGTTGAAGCCTGCACCTGGTGTTAAGGTAAGTCGTATCACTAATCTTTCCGATGATCTTGCCCTTAGTTTAGCGGCATCGGAAGTTCGTATTGAAGCACCGATCCCTGGAAAACCTTATGTTGGTATCGAAGTGCCTAATCAAGAAATGGAAGCGGTCTTTTTCCGAGATATCCTCCAATCCAAAGAATATGAGTCGGTCAGTGATTCGATTCCCATTGCTCTTGGTCAGAGCATATCGGGGAAACCCATTATTGCCCATATCGCAAAGATGCCTCACTTGCTAATTGCCGGTGCTACCGGTTCAGGTAAGTCAGTTTGTATCAATACCATCATCATGAGTGTGCTTTACAAGTACTCACCGGATGAGGTTCGTTTAATATTAGTCGATCCAAAGGTAGTTGAGCTGTCTGTTTATAACGGCATCCCTCATCTGCTTATCCCTGTTGTAACTGATCCAAAGAAAGCCAGCAAAGCCTTATACATGGCTGTCCAGGAGATGGAGCGACGCTATAAGCTCTTCTCGACTTATTCTGTTCGAGATATTCGAGGATATAGGGAGAAGAGAACCATCGATGAAGAGATGGAAAACCTGCCCTTTATCGTAGTTATCATTGATGAGCTTTCTGACTTGATGATGGTAGCGGCGAAGGATGTGGAATCTCATATTACGCGTTTAGCCCAGATGGCCCGAGCCTGCGGCATTCATTTAATCATTGCCACTCAAAGACCGTCTGTTGACGTTATTACGGGAACCATTAAAGCCAACATTCCTTCCCGCATTTCCTTCCAAGTGTCATCGGCAATCGACTCCAGGACGATCTTGGACATATCGGGGGCGGAGAAACTATTGGGACGAGGAGACATGCTTTACCATCCTGCCAGCTTTCCCAAACCAATTCGGGTTCAGGGCGCCTTCGTCAGCGACTCGGAAGTCTCAAACGTGGTTAGTTTCGTTAAGGATAAACACGACACCCACTATGACAAAGAGTTGATGGAATCCTTAGAGAAGGTGAACGAGGGAGCTTCCAATGGAGCGGCGTCAGGGGCTGACCAAGACGAATTAATGAACGAAGTGCTGGAATTTATCAGCCACGAAGAAACGGCGTCGATCAGCGGTTTGCAAAGGCGTTTTCGCATTGGCTACGCCCGTGCAGGCAGAATTATGGACGACTTGGAAACCATGGGGGCTGTGAGTGCCCAGGACGGTTCTAAGCCAAGAGAAGTACTGATTAGCGACCATTATTACGATGAAGAAGAAGGTGACAGTGATGAATTTAGCGAATAAAGTTACCATGTTTCGCTTACTGATGATTCCGGTGTTTGTAATTAGTTTTATTCTGATGGGACTATCCAATGCTGTCCCTGCACTTATTTTCATCGTTGCTTCCTTATCTGACTTTGTCGATGGCTACATTGCAAGAAAATACAATATGATGACGACTTTTGGAAAGTTTATGGACCCATTAGTTGATAAAGTACTTACACAAGCGGCTTTTATTATGCTGGTTGGCGCAAATAAAATTCAAGCATGGATAGTAGTCGTCATTGTGGCAAGAGAATTGATGATTACTGGATTCCGGACTATCGCGGCCTCTGATGGCGTCACGATCGCGGCATCCAAGTGGGGAAAATATAAGACGACATTTCAGATGCTAGCGATTATAATGTATCTATTGGAAGATAATGTATTAGCAAGCATTAACATTGTCCACACCTATAATCTGTCGGCAATCCTATTGTATATCGCCCTGGCGTTTACAATCATTTCCGCGATCGATTATATTGCAAAGAATATTAATGTACTGGATCTAGAGAATATATAATATAAGTAGGAGGAATCATGGCGATTTCAAATATGAATAAAGAAGATAAGCAAAAAGCATTAGATGTTGCTTTTGGTAAGATTCAAAAACAATTTGGCAAGGGTGCTGTCATGAAACTAGGTGACATGCCCGTTGAAGAGATAGAAGCAATCCCTACAGGGGCAATCAACTTAGACTTAGCCCTAGGCATTGGTGGATTACCAAGGGGAAGAGTGGTCGAGATATATGGCCCAGAGTCTTCCGGTAAGACAACCTTAGCATTGGAATGCGTTGCCCAAGCCCAAAAGTTAGGCGGCATCGCAGCCTTTATTGACGCTGAGCACGCTCTCGATGTTAACTATGCTAGAAACTTAGGCGTCGATATTGAGAACTTAGTTTTATCCCAACCTGATGATGGTGAATCCGCGTTAGAAATCTGCGAGAGCTTAGTTCGCTCTAACGCTATTGATATTGTGGTTATCGACTCGGTTGCAGCTTTGGTACCACGAGCTGAAATCGAAGGCGAAATGGGAGACACCCACGTTGGTTTGCTTGCTCGTTTAATGAGCCAAGCATTAAGAAAGCTGACACCAATTGTAGCCAAGTCCAACACGACGGTAGTTTTCCTCAACCAATTAAGGCAAAAGATTGGCGTTATCTATGGTAACCCTGAAGTAACTACTGGTGGTATTGCCCTTAAATTCTATTCTTCCGTCCGCCTAGACATCCGTCGTGGTGAGCAGATTAAGGATGGGGAAGAAGTCATTGGTAATAGAACGAAGGTTAAAGTAGTAAAGAATAAGGTCGCTCCTCCATTCAAACGAGTGGAGTTCGATATCATGTACGGAACCGGAATCTCCAAAATCGGAGCCCTTTTGGATACCGCATATGATTTAAATATTGTTGATCGTGCAGGCGCTTGGTATAGCTATGAAGGTGAAAAGCTAGGCCAAGGTAGAGAAAACTCAAAGCAATTCTTGGAAGAGAACCAAGATATTCGTCAAGAGATTGAAACTCGTGTTCGCCAAGCAATGACTCAACTCGGATCAAGTTCTGAAGGCGAAGACAGCTACGTTGAAGACGTAGTGGATGTAGACGACGTAGATACATTCGACCTCAGCTGATCACTCTAAGATTTTAAAATTTGAAAAAATACTAAAGAAAAGGAGGTATCATATGCCAGAAATCATTATCGGCGTGATTTGTGTAGTAGTCGGGCTGATTATTGGTTTCGTTCTAGGGAATTATGTTCGTTCAAAACAAAACGCATCCCGTATCGGCTCTGCTGAGGAATTAGCGCAAAAGATTTTAAATGACGCTAATAAAGAAGCCGAGTCAAATAAGAGAGAAGCCTTGCTAGAGGCTAAAGATGAAATTCACAAGTTACGTGATGAGCAAGAATTTGCCAATCAGAAGAGACAGAATGAACTGCAAGATTTGGAACGCAGAGTATTAAAGCGTGAAGAATCATTAGAATCGAAATCAGATCAGCTAGATAAACGCAGTGAACGATTGAATCGCGATCAAGACAAATTGAGAAGCAAAGAAGAAAGCATCGACGAGATCATTGAAAAGCAAAGTGCTGAGTTGGAGAGAATAGCCAACCTGAGCGAAGACGAGGCGAAGAACATTATCCTCGATGATGCTCGGATGAACTCCATCCACGAACAGGCGAAGATTTTAAAGGAATATGAAGCAAAAACCAATGACCAGAAAGAGGTCATTGCCCGAGAAATCATTACCCGCACTATTCAGCGCTATAGCTCAGATTATGTCGCCGAGTCGACTGTTTCCGTTGTATCCTTACCAAATGATGAGATGAAGGGAAGAATTATCGGTAGAGAAGGCCGTAACATCCGCGCCTTTGAAACGCTAACCGGAGTCGACCTCATTATCGACGATACACCACAAGCGGTCGTTCTATCCTGCTTTGACCCTGTTCGTAGGGAAAAGGCAAGAGTCGCTTTGGAAAAATTGATCGTCGATGGTCGGATCCACCCAACCAGAATCGAAGAGCTATATGCTAAGGCCGAGCAAGAGGTGAACACCACTATCCGCGAAGCCGGCGAAAATGCTCTTGATGAAGTTGGTATCCGCAACATGCACCCTGAAATCGTAAAGACACTAGGTAAGATGAAGTACCGTACATCCTACGGCCAAAACGCACTGGCTCACTCAATCGAAGTTGCTAACTTATCCGGCATGATCGCTGAAGAAGTTGGCGCCAACGTAAAGGTGGCAAAGCGTGGTGGTTTGCTTCATGACTTAGGCAAAGCTATCGATCATGAAGTTGAAGGTCCGCACGTTGACCTAGGCGTCAAGATGGCGAAGAAGTACAAGGAAAGCAAGGAAGTTATCCACTGTATTGAATCCCACCATAACGACGTTGAACCCGCTACTATCGAAGCAATGATTGTTCAATCTGCAGACGCTATTTCAGCAGCAAGACCTGGTGCAAGGCGTGAATCGATGGAAAACTATGTCAAGCGTCTTGAAGACCTTGAAAATATCGCTAACTCATTTGAAGGTATCGAGCAGTCTTTCGCTATCCAAGCGGGCCGCGAAATTCGCATTATGGTTAAGCCAGAGAGAATCTCTGAGGATGAATTGACCGTTCTCGCCCACAACATAGCACAAAAGGTTGAGAATGAATTAGAGTATCCCGGACAAATTAGGATTAACCTGATTCGTGAAACCAGAGCGGAAAGCTTAGCTAAATAGGTTTGTGGCTTATCTACAACTCATTATTAACCAAAAAGTCATAAGGAAGGATGAGCAGTTGCTGGTCCTTCCTTTTTATTATTCAAGTTCCGCATCTTTGAAGTGAGTATTGCCACCTAAACAGACCAGCTGTGCCTACTTTCAGACCACCCAATGCCTCAAATCAGACCAGATAGTGCCTCTACCAGACCAGGTTAATATTCCAAAATTTTAAACCTTCTGTATAATTAAAGTACATGCTAGATGCATGACTAAATTATAAGGAGGTTTTTCTATGATTCAATATCGAAGGATACTCGAGTTATATTTTCGGGAAGTAACGCAGAGAACCATTTGTGCTAGTGTCGGTCATTCAAGGTACACTGTTTCAGAAGTGATTTTAAAGGCCAAAGAATTAGGCATGGTTAAATTAACAGAGGAGATGGATGATCAATGGTTACTGGAGTTTTTGTTTCCTGAAAGACAAGATATAGCAAAAGGATTTTTTCCTGTAGACTGGAAGGAGGTACACAAAGAACTACAGAAGAAAAATATGACATTAAAGTTGCTACATCGTGAATACGAGCAACGTGCTAGAAATAGTAATAAGATTCCTTATGCTTATAGGACTTTTTGTAGGCACTATAGCAAATATGCTGATAAATACAACTTAACTATGCCTATAAGACGTAAACCAGGAGAAATACTAGAAGCAGACTGGGCAGGTGACACTTTATCCATTCAGGATCGTGTTACAGGTGAACAGTTAAACGTATATGTATTTGTTGTAGCTTTTCCATATAGTCAATTCTTTTATGCAACAGGTTTCTTAAACATGAAGTCAGAAAGTTGGCTAACTGGACATATAAACGCTTTTGAATATTTTGGTGGAGTTGCTGAAGTATTGGTACCAGATAATCTAAAAACTGGTGTAATCAAAGCCTATAGGGCAGAACCTATTCTAAATGATGCCTATCGTGATCTAGCCAATTATTATGGAACAACAATTATCCCTGCTCGTGTCAAAAAACCAAAAGATAAACCAAGTGCTGAAGGGAGTGTTGGTTATATAGCACGTCAAATAATTGCTGCACTTAGACATTATCAATGCTTTAGTCTTAGTGATTTAAACGCAAGGATCTTGGAGGAAGTGAATAGGCTAAACAAAGAGCCTTTTCAAAAAAGAGAAGGTTCAAGAAGAAGTGTGTTTAACGAAGAAGAAAAGCCCAAACTTATTCCCCTTCGTTACCCACGATATCAACTTTCGGAATGAAGAACTGCAAAGGTTCAAAAGAACTACCACATTCAAGTTAACCGTATGTATTACTCCGTTCCCTATGAATATATCCAAAGTCAAGTTGATGTCAAAATAGCTAAGGATATAATAGAAGTATACTTCAAAGAAATGAGAATTGCATCACATAAAATACTTTTAGGAGACATTGGTCAATACTCAACCAATCCTAATCACATGCCAGATAATCATAGACAGTACCTTGAACACACACCAGACCATGTTAGGGATTGGGCCAAAACAATAGGTATTAATACAGAAAAGTTTGTAGAATACATTTTAGAAAACAATGTCGAAAAGAAAGCACTATCTATTTTAGCATCCTTAAAAAACTTGTCTAAACGCTACTCAAATGAACTTATTGAAGAAGGGTGTGAAACGTTGATTAGTGTTTCACGAGTGCCTACTTTAAC
>CAYMYX010000016.1:18787-32754 GCA_964394795.1 uncultured Peptoniphilaceae bacterium | reverse complement strand
AATTGTACAACACCTTGAAATACTTAGATTATGGCGATGTGGAGAAGTGGGTTCGTGTAAATACCATCGACTCCGAATACTTCGCTGAAGACGTTCGCGCTGCTGTAGCCGGTGGCTGCGATGGTATCCGCATTCCGATGTGTGAGACCAAGGAGCAAGTTGAGATTGCGGAAGAGCATGTGAAAAAGGCAGAGGAAGAGTTCGGTATCGAAGAAGGAACCGTCATGCTGATGGCCGCTTTGGAGACGCCTCTTGCGATCATCAACTGCTATGAAATCTGCAAAGCAAGCGACCGCCTCATGGGCGTTGCCTTATCCGGTGGCGACTTTGCAAGAACGATGCATGCAACCACAACAAAGACCGGCGAAGAGTACTTCCTTGCTCGTGCTCAAATCGTCTTAGCCGCAAGAGCTGCTGGCGTAATGTGCTTCGACACGGTGTACACCGATCTAGACGACGAAGAGACCCTTCGCAAAGAAACCGAAATGATCAAGAACATGGGCTTCGATGGTAAATCCATCATCAACCCACGTCAAATCGACATTGTCCATGATGTATTCACCCCATCCGAAAAGGAAATCGAGCAAGCAGAACACCTGATCGTTGCTGTTGAAGAAGCAAAGAAAGAAGGCGTTGGCGTTCTTATCGTTGACGGCCGCATGGTTGATATTGCTCACGTTGAGGGTGCAAAGAGAGCATTACAATTAGCAAAAGCTGCTGGAAAATATGAGGGGGATCTATCATGAAAAATGCCGTAAACAGAGACATTCCCGAAGAATTTTTGACGGACGGGTTGGAAGTCTATCAAGGAGCTTATGCTCGCGATGGTCACGTCTATACGAAAGATGCTCCTACGGTTAAAGCTTATGTTAAGCCAAGAGAAGACAAGATTGTTGATTCCATCAAAGAAGCCATCGAAAAGGTTGGCTTGAAGGATGGGGACTGCATTTCCTTCCACCACCATTTCAGAAACGGTGACTACACCGCAGCCATGGTTATGGACGTTATCCACGAGATGGGCATCAAGGATCTCTTCGTCTGCGCCTCTTCTTTAGGTAAGGCCCATGCCAACTTCGTTCCTATGATCGAAGACGGCACAATTACCAGAATCTCATCTTCAGGCGTTCGCGATGAGATCGGCGAAGCTCTTTCTGCAGGAAAGCTGAAGCACCCCGCGATGATTCGTAGCCACGGTGGCCGCGTTCGTGCCATCGAAACCGGAGACGTTCACGTAAATGTTGCCTTCATCGGCGCCTCTTCCTCAGATAAGTATGGCAATGCCAGTGGTAAAAAAGGTAAGAGCAACTGTGGCGTATTATCTTACGCTGACGTCGATGCTCGCCACGCCGACAAAGTTATCGTCATCACGGACACCCTAGTTCCAGCACCAAACTATCCTAACCCCATCAAGGGCGTCGACGTTGACTATGTTGTCGAAGTCGATTCCGTTGGTGACCCCAGTAAGATCGCATCGGGGGCCATCCGCTTGAGTAAAGACCCAAGAGAAATCAAGATGGCTGACTATTGTGCACAAGTTGTAGCGGGAACCGAATGGTTCAAAGACGGCTTCTCCTTCCAAACCGGTGCAGGTGGCGCTTCATTGACAACTTCTGTCATGCTGAAGCCCTACCTTGAAAAAGCAGGTATCACCATGGGTTGGGCAATGGGCGGTATCACCGAACCACTAGTCAACCTGATGAAGGAAGGCTACATCGACCAACTTGTCGATGACCAATCTTTCGATATTCCATCAGTCGAGTCTGTTCACACCAATCCTAACCACCATGAGATCAGCTGTTCAGAATATGCTAACCCAATGAACAAGGGTGCTTACGTCAACTACCTTGACTATGTCATCCTTGGTGCTCTGGAAATCGACAAAGACTTCAATGTCAACGTTGTACAAGGTTCCGACGGTAAGATCCAAGGCGCACCTGGCGGTCATGTAGATACTTGCGCCGGTTCCAAGTGTTCTATCATCGTTGCACCATTGATTCGTAGCCGTACCGCAACGGTCCGTGACTCCGTAACTTCCGTAACGACTCCAGGCGAAACGGTGGATGTTCTAGTCACAGACTACGGTGTAGCGGTTAACCCACTCCGCCAAGATATCTTAGAACAACTGCAAAAGACGTCTCTACCTCTCGTCACCATCGAAGAGCTGATTGAAAAAGCAGAGAAGATTGTCGGCAAACCAAACCCAATCGAGTTTGAAGACCAAGTTGTTGCTTTGGTTGAGTACCGCGACGGAACCATCATTGACGTTATCCGCAAACCAAAGGGATTGAAATAAGATTGCTCCGTACTTCGTGATTCTACTTTCGAAAATAGTTGTATCAGCGCCCGGTTCGTTAGATAATAAAGATGAACAGAAGCTGATGATCAAATCGCAGAGAACACGGGAGGGATAATGATGGAAAGATCAAATACCTTGTCTGAAGATGTTTATCAGATAATTCGATCAAACATCATCAATGGCATTTGGGAAATGGGAAAACGCCTAACTGAGAAGGAATTGTCCGAACAAATCCATGTCTCGAGAACGCCGATACGGTGGGCGCTGAGTCGTCTCTATGACGAAGGCTTGCTCTACTACAACAAGAATATCGGTTACCGTGTTCGTATTGTCACCGTCGATGATATCATCGAGATTTATAAGATTCGCTTAGCCTTGGAGGTCCTTTCATTCCGAGAAGCATCCATGAAGATGTCGGATGCGGATTTCCAGGTTTTGGAAGGCATTTTGGCCGAGTCGAAAAAGGCCGTCGAGAATAATGACCCTGCCGGTCTGGTGGGCTCATCCTCACAGTTTAACCTGATTATCTATGATTTTGCCCAGATGCCCAGGTTGAAGATGATTCAGCAAAACCTTCAAGAGTATCTCGCCAGATTCCGCAAGATTTCCTTTGGTGGGGAAGAAAATGACCGCAGAGAAATCGCTGTCTACGAGCATGAGCAGATCATTCGGGCCATGAAGTCAAAAGACTTCGGCACATTAGAAGTCTTGATTGAGGACCACCTCAATCGGTCCAAGGAGTACATCTTATCCGTGGCCGAAGAATACGGTACGGATTACTTCAGTGATGATGACATGGACTAGGTAGACAATAAACTGATAATAAAGAAAAGGTTCAACCCGCAGACGCAGGTTGAACCTTTTTACTTGGATTAGTGGTTAATCGAGTTTAATACTCTCCCCGATAGATCTGTTGGAGTCTTTCATCCGTCAAGTCCGTATGGTAGAAGAGGCGGAAGAAATCCTTGACCTCATCATCCACGTTATAGTTAACGTAATCGGGATAGAGCAAACCTGTCAACCAGCGGACACCGATGATACGGTTAGGTCCTGTTGGTCGGTCTACCCAGCTGAAAGGCGCGTTAGGTGTTCCGTAAACCTTGCCTTCTTGGACGGCTTTGAGGGTAGCATAAGTTGGGTCATCCATGAGCTTTTGAGCCGCACTGTCACCAGTTAAATCAGCTTTAGGTTCCCCATTGAGGACGATAACATCAGGATCCCAGGCGAGGAGTTGTTCCGCTGAAATTTGAACGCGGGACCCATCGCCAAGTTCGAGGTCGGCGACATTAATGGCATTCACCATATCGATAATTTGTCCATGGCGAGATCCGTTAGGTGCTGTTTCCAAGGAGTCTTCACCATTGGCATAGTAGATGCGGACTTTTTCTTCATCGGGAATATCCATGTTGGCTACATCGGCGAAAGTTTTCTCGGCATAAACAGCCAATTCTTCCGCTTTGTCTTCGACGCCAAGGAGGTCACCCATAAAGCGATAAACATCAGGGGAAGAGGGCAAGTCGCCGTCGACGACGACTACGGGAATGCCTAAGCTTTCCTGTAAAGCATCGGCTTCGGCAATAACCCCATCGTTGATCGATCCAGCCATGAGGGCAATATCCGGGTCGGCGGAGATGACAGCTTCATAGTTGACAGCGTCACCCATGCCAAAATTAGGTAGGTCGTGGTATTCTTCTAGGATGTAACTTCTCTCTAAATCATTCAGTTCATAGTTCCACCCCAGCAGTTTGTCTGGTGCTAAGGTGTAGAGGTAGATCGCAGCAACAGGGCTATGGGAGAATACGCTTTCGATTTCATTTGGGACGGTAACGGTACGGCCCGCATGGTCGGTAATTTCCCGTTCAGCTGGCGTGTCAACGTCTTCACTTGCAGAAGATTCTTCAACAACTTCGCTCCCTTCGCTAGGCCCACTCTCACTAACCGAAGTTACTTCGCTGGAATCAACCTCACTCGTGCTTTCCTCGCTTGGAGTGTCATTTCCGCAAGCGACTAGTGCAAAGGCTAAAGTCAACAAGAGGAACAAGGACAAAAACTTTTTCTTCATTCTTACTTTCCTTTCTTCAAACCATTAGAATTTATGTTTTACAATACTTGTATAATACAAGAATATGGAAAAGATATAAACAGTTCCATTACAAATAATTATGTTGTATTATTAATTAAGGTCAATTCATTATCTAAATATTTATGTAAAGAAAATAATATCGTTCACGAATTAGATAGGGCAGGAACAGTATGGACATCAAACATAACGCGATTCATGAGGAAGCCAGACAGCGACGTCGGTATCGACTCGTGCTTCTCATCATGTTACTTGCAATGGTCGTCGCCACCTTTGTTTCCTTCGGCATCGGTTATTATCCGTTGTCGCCGGGACAGGTCGTGGCTGCCTTTGCCTCAAAATTCGGCTACCAAGGGGAAGTCTTGCCTCAGGCAATGACCATCTTCTGGAGTATTCGCTTACCGAGAATTCTATCGGCAATCTTCATCGGCGCATCTTTGTCCGTTGCCGGATCGACATATCAAGGTATGTTTCGAAACCCTCTGGTCTCTCCGGATATCCTCGGCGTTTCTTCGGGAGCTAGCCTTGGAGCGGCTTTAGCCATCCTCAACGGAGCCCCTAATTCGGTTGTCCAGATTGCAGCCTTCGCCGGCGGCATCCTCGCCGTCATCGCAGCTTATGCGATCAGCCGAAAATCCTCCTACTCCCACACCCTAAGTTTAGTGTTGACCGGGTCCATGATTATGGCCCTCTGTAATGCGGGTGTCACCATGATTAAATATGTGGCGGACCCCAATGACGTCCTGCAACAGATCACCTTCTGGTTGATGGGCAGCCTAACTAAAACCACGATGGACTCCTTTATGTGGAGCTTCGTGCCCATGGTTATCGGCCTCATTATCATCTTCGTCCTTCGCTGGCGCATCAACTTACTTACCTTAGACGAGGAAGAGGCCAAGAGCCTCGGTATCAACATCCGCTTCTATCGAATCTTGTTTATCACGGCGGCGACCATATTAAGCGCGGCAGCGGTCTGCCTCGGCGGCTTAATCGGTTGGGTCGGTCTCATGATTCCTCATATGGCGAGGGCCATCGTCGGAGTCGACTACAAGCGCCTAATCCCAGCGGCGGCCATGCTCGGGGCAACCTACCTCGTCCTCATGGACGATTTGGCGAGGGCCATCCTCTCGATGGAACTCCCCATCGGGGTCGTTACCAGCTTCATGGGCGCACCCTTCTTTGTCTACCTGATCATTCGTCGAAAGGAGCGGACGTAAATGCTACTGGAAATCGACAATCTATATGGCGGCTACGGATCCGGCGATATCGTCAAGGGCGTAACCTGCGGTGCCGATGCCGGGGAAATTCTCTGCTTAGTTGGCCCCAACGGCTGCGGTAAAACAACACTGTTTCGCCTCATCCTCGGGTCGATACAAGCCTCAAAGGGGAATGTATATATTGACGGCAAGGCTACTAAAGACATGACGTCCAAGGAGCTTGCTCAACTCATCGCCTACATCCCTCAGTACCATCGACCCATCTACGACTATACTGTCTTGGATGTGGTGGTCATGGGGAGAGCGGCTCACCTATCCGCTTTTGAGACCCCCAAAGAGGTGGATAGGGAAGTAGCCTTTGCGGCCTTGAAGCGAATCAATGCCCTCCATCTAGCCAACAAGAAGTACACCACCCTAAGTGGCGGTCAACGGCAGATGGTACTTATCGCTCGGGCAATATGTCAATCCGCTAAAATTTTCGTGATGGACGAGCCCGCTTCCAACCTTGACTATGCCAACCACCAGCTCCTCATGGAGATGATTGTGCAGTTGGCAGAGGAAGGTTTTTGCATTGTCATGTCCACCCACAGTCCCGAGCATCCGGCTTCCATCGCCAGTAAGGTGCTGTTGATGAAGGAGGGGAAGGTATCGGCCTTTGGACCTCCGGGAGAGATTATCACCTCGGAAAACTTAGAAGAGGTGTATGGCATCGAGATGGATATTGCCGTCTTCTACGACCGCTACGGGGTGAAACGAACAATAACCCTTCCGGTGAAAAATCCAAACCGGGAACTGGATGTCGAAGAATTTAGCTAATTATTTTCAAAAACAACTTGCCTGCGCACGATTTTGGATATCGCTTACCTCTACCATCATACCATAGTTAGGAGCCAACGTTGAAAAATAATAAAGATTTAACAAGACAACCTTTAACGGAAAACAACCAAGACGATTTAGCCTACTTTATTCAACTCTTGGAGTCGAAAGCCTCAGCTAAACCAGATCTATCTGTGGAAAAGTGGAACAAGCGGGCAGAGGCATGGAAGAAGAAAGAAGAAGCGGGAAGCGACGATAAGCACCTCCGTGTGGAGAATGCCGTTAAGCTCCTTAGCGATAAAGGCATCCTTCATGCCAAAGCCAACGTCGTAGACATCGGATGCGGTCCAGGCAAGTTCGTCGCGGCCTTCGCCGAGAAGGTCAACTACGCTTTGGGTTTGGATCTATCCACCAAGATGATTGAACACGGCGATAGCCACCTCAAAAACCTCGGCATTAAGAATGCAGACCTGAAAACCGCCGACTTTCGATCCATGGATATCGATATCGAGGGCTACCGTGGTGCTTTTGATTTAGTCTACAGCTCGATGACCCCAGCCATCCAAGATATTGACGGCCTGATGAAGATGATGAATATGAGCCGGGCTTGGTGCTGTAACGTTACCCATGTGGGCCATGAGAATTCCCTCCAAACTCAAATTATGAACGAGGTCTTCCACCGCCCTGTCCCCATCCGCTGGTCCGGCCGCTGGTTCTATGCCCTCTTCAACATCCTCTATCTTTTGGGCTACAGTCCCGAGACCTCCTACGATACTCGACACCGGGAAGAGTGGATCGAACCGAGCGAAGACTACGCCCAACTGGTAATGGACCAAATGTTTAGGGAAGAAGAGCAAAACGATGAGACCAAATTCAAGATTCTCCATTGGCTGAGAATTAAAGCTAATGACCGAGGCCTGTTATTGGAGGTCCGGGATACGACCTATGCGACAACCTTGTGGGACGTCCGCAAGAAGGTTTCCAGACCGGACTACAGTAAGTTGTAATCGGCTCTTACAAGAGAGCACCTAGCAGAAGGGGAGTCAACACTACCGTAATAATTCCGGTGAGGGCCATAGACAAACCTGCCATCGCCCCCTCCGTCGGACCAAGATCCAAAGCTTTGGCTGTACCCAAGGCATGGGAAGACGTGCCCAGGGCAATTCCTTTCGCAACAGGGTCCTTCATCTTAGTCAGGTGAAGACAGGTAGTCGCAATCGTTGAACCCACGATACCCGTCAGGGTGGTGGTGATGACGTTGATGGCGGCATGGCCCCCATATTGTAAACACAGGGACTGGCCAACCCCGAGAGTCACCGACTTGCTGTAGAGGGCAACGGTGGTTGGGTTATCCAGAAGGAAGACCTTAGCTAGACCAAGGACGACAATCGAGTGAACAACAACCCCAACGATAATGCCGGCAATAATCGGAATAAGATTGGCTTTAAGAAGCTCGATATTCAAATATAGGTTATAGATGAGCGCAACGGTGGCTGGCAAAATGAGGAAGGTGATGTAGCTTCCCCCAATCATGAAATTCTCGATGGGAATATTGAAAAGAAAGAGAAAGCCCACACATAGGGCCATACTCACCAATAACGGATTAAACAAAGGGAAGCCCTTGGTGAGGGCATAGATTCTCTTGGCTACCATGTAGCTCAACATACTTAATACAAGCCCAAAGAAGGGAGAAGTGGTTAATCCAATCATTTCTCCTCCTTTTTTTGCCATCTTTGCAGGACTTCGATGGTCTTACCGGTGGCAATCATGGTGAGCGGAGTGGACACCAAGATGATGACGAGGACGGGAAACCAAGTCGTCTGCAACAGCCCCATGTCGGCAACCAGCCCGACCCCTAATGGCACGAAAAAGAAGGCCATATTATCCAACAACAAATGAGCCGCCGGATCCACCTCCCTCTGCTTAACCAATCGACTGGTCAATCCAACAAAAAGAAAGACCATCGCGTAGATAATGGCAGGAATAGGAATTGGAAGGAAATGGGCGGTCACCTCGCCGAGAAGCAGGCAAAGGAAAATGATGAAGAGGCCTTTAAAGAAAGTCATGGTGTCATCCTTTTGTAAAAAAAGCCGACCTGGTGGTCGGCTGGTTGTAATTGGATTTTCGTTTACATTCAATATTCAAAGTCGTCAATATCTTCCTCGGCCGTCGTGGTGAAAAAGAAGGGGGGCTGTTCGTAAGCCTTTTCGAAAACTTCCTCTTCCAGATGTTTCAAGCGACTGAGCAGATCAGCATTCTCCGGTTCTCTGCCTACGGCATCTTTTAAAGACCGGATATTTTCCATATCTTCAGGTTCTACGTGGAAGCCAGCAACCAAATCATCGTACTTGACGAGCATTGCCTTCTTCAGAAAGCGATAGCTGGACATTTCATAGTTTTTGTAGTTCGTCTTGAATTCAAGAATTTTTTGATACATGGATGCACCCCCACAAATGGAATATCGTATACGTTTATTATAGCGAATGTTGCTCGCGTTAAAAGAGGAAATTATTTAAGATGCTCCAAAACCCGTCCTATTGAAGCTCCCCATGGAGGAGGTCGTCATAGGCTTGAGGCGTCGAAAGGACAAAGCCGCCCATGTGGTCCAAAGTCATCGGCGTCCAATCCAGTTTAAGGAAGACGAGGTCCATCTCCTTGGCCATCAAAAAGAGGGGAGCGTAGTCCCATGGCCCACTGAGATAGTTGAGGTAGATGCCAAAGCGGCCGTCGATGACCCTTGCGGTGTCCAATCCGCAAGTGCCCACAGCCCGAGTGGCAAAAGACCCGTGAATCAAGCGGCTGAAGAGGTCCTCGTAGTTAATATACATCCTGCGGACGTCCACGGAGCTGATGACCTCATGGAGGTGGAGGTTTGTCGGCTTCTCCAGCAGTTCGCCATCGATAGAGACGCCTTTACCCGCCATCGCGTGGTAGAGCTTGTCCTGTCTGATCTCATAAATATACGATAAGAGAGGCTCGCCGTCATGGAAGTAGGCGACCAAGGTGCAGAACTGGTCCCCTTGTTTGACGAAGTTGGTGGTTCCGTCGATGGGATCAATGACCCAAAGGTCGGTCTGGTCATAGACTTTATCCGCAATGAAAGTTTCCTCGCCTAAGATGTTGTGGTCGGGGAAGCGCTCAAGGATTGCCTTCGTCAAATAGTCCTCCAGACCCTTATCCACAGCGGTGACCAGGTCTCTGGCATTGCTCTTTTCTTCAATATCTCCAATATCTATAGCTTCCAAAAGCTTGGGGATGGTCCGCAAAAGGTCCTGCATCCAAGCATCAATTTGCACTAAGTCGTTCAAGAGGTCCTCCTCGTTGGTTTTGGTTAGTCTGTTGCCCACGTGGGCCATTCCCTAGTTTCCTACTTCTTCTGGCAAAATTCGACGACCTTGCCCAAGAGAGGTTCGAAGCTGACCCCACGTTCTTGGTAGCCCGGTTGGCTGGTGGATAGTTCGATGGCATCGTAGACAAAGTGGCCGGCGAAGGAAACGGAGTCGGCAAGGGAGTGGCCGCTGAAGAGGCCGGCAACCAAGCTGGAGGCGAAGAGGTCGCCCGTTCCATGAAGGGACTTCTCATGAAGGGGGTTAGCGACTTCTTGGTAGTCGAAGTTGTTGCCCTTGATGGCATTAACGATTTGGTTTTCCCGGCGGATGCCCTTCAGGACAACCGCTTTAGCGCCTTTGGCTAAGAGTTGGTCTAGGATATCTTCCGCTTGTTCTTGGGAAATATCCTGTCCGGGATAATCCATGTCTAGAAGGAGGGAAGCTTCGGTAATATTTGGCGTTAAGACATCGGCGTAAGGAACCAGCCTTCTCATCTCATCGCACATTTCCTTGGTATAGGTAGGATAGGCCTTGCCGTGGTCGCCCATAACGGGGTCTACCACTTTAAAGGCATCCTCTTCATGTTGGAAGTATTTCTCGATGATGGAAATCTGCTCGGAGGAGCCAAGGAAACCGGTGTAGATGCCGGCAACATCGATGCCCAACTTCTCCCAACTGTCCAAATATTCAGGCAGAAAGGAAGTGGTATCCAGCAAGGCAAAGGGATCCAAATTTGTCTGAGCGGAAACGACAGAGGTAGGGATCGGAAGCACGTCAACGCCGGCTAAGGAAACCACGGGCATGACCACCGCTAAGGAGCAATTTCCGTAGCCGCAGATATCGTGGATAGCGGCGAGTCTTGGGATCAGACCCTTTTCCAATTGAGGTAAAGCAAACTCTTTTTGCATATTCTTCTCTTTCTATATCAACCCTAGGTTTTGTGTAATAGTTGCCTGCAAATTCATGCTGGGCTCTTTATCTATCATATAGCAACTAGGCCAAAATTTAAAGTCAGCAATGAAAGACGTAACGTGAAGGTGAAAAACATGGCAAAACTACGTTACTACTTTTAGAAAACTTAATTTATTAAGCTGTGGTCATCAAGACTAGCTCTGCTAATCTAAAAGCAATACGTTTTACCAATATTGCAAATGGAGCTGGATATGGACAAGACTGCACTAAACAAGCAGATAGGTAGCGAAATACGAAAAGCGAGAGAGCACCTGGACTACACCCAGGAGCAACTGGCAGAAATGGTGGGCAAGACACCGCAGTTCATCTCCGACTTAGAACGGGCCGTCGTCGGTTGTTCGGTGAAGACTCTTCGCGACCTATGTGTTGCCCTTGAACTCTCCAGCGACCAGGTCCTCTTTGGTAAACCTAGCAGCACCTTGGCGGGTTACGTCAACAATCTGGGCGAACTCGATGACGAGGAAGTCAGCTTAGCCAGCAATATTATGAAAGATCTGTTGGCCCTCTACAAAACGGGAAACAAGGAAAAGTAAAGAGAAGGCAAGGGGAGCTCAATGGGCTCTCATACCTTCTCTTTTTGTGTGCTTATTATTCTTCAGAATCTAGTTTCTCATTTGCCTTCGGAGCTACTTTCTCGTCCTCCGGCTTACCCTCTTCAAAATCCACATGATCATCTTGGAGCATGATGACCGTGTCGCCTTCGACAATTCGTGTCCGACCTTCAGGAACAGCAAACTCCTCGTTTGCCCTTTGGACCGTAAGGATAATCCGGTTTTCAGGCAATCTCAGGTCCATAATTCGCTTCCCAATCCACTCGTGATCCTTGGGAATCGTAAACTCAATCAGCTCATCCCCATGGGCATCAAAGTAGTCCTGACCAGCCAATACGATGCGGTCATTAGCGGCAAGCTCCACGCTGCCCCGAGGAATGACCGTCTTACCGTCACGATCAATCTTGGCGACGATGAAGTCAAAGGTAAGGTTAAGCTGGTTGACTTTGGTGCCCACGAGGCCGCTCTGCGGCTGAATCGTCGTCTGGAGGAAACCCACGCTGCCCTTGTCCTGGTAGTAGTTGAAGGTCTTGAGGACGGTATCGCTGGGATCCAGCATGTCCACCTTCTTAGAAATGGGGGCCATAAACGAGCCCTGTATCAACGAGCTCAGAAAACAGATACCAAAGACGACGTGGTAAATGTCCAAGGTGGTCTCCGTCCCAGCGTTCACCACCATGATAGCGAAGGCAATCGCAGCAGCACCTCGAAGGCCCGCCCATGAAATCGTCAACAGCTGGTTCAGCTTCATGCGGAAGGGGGCCATCAACCCAAATACCGCCAACGGTCTCGCAATAAAAGTGAGGAAGAGCATGACGATGAGAGCAAGGGGCAGATTGGAAATAATCTGATTTAGATCCGCCAGCAGACCCAAGACGAAGAAGAGGCCTATGCTCATCAGTTCAGTTAAACCATCGAAGAAAAATACCACGTCCCGCTTACCAACAAAGTTGCTGTTGCCGATGACAATCCCGAAAATATATGCCGCCAAGTAGCCGTTCCCACCCAGAACGCCAGTCAAGGAGTAGGTTAAGAGGGCCATAGCCGCCATAAACACAATGGACAAACCATCCTTACTGAAGTTGAAGTTTTCGTGAATCTTCTTCACGACGAAGGCGAAGAGGAAGCCCATGCCAATGCCCAGAACAACCTGCTTAGCCACCATGATGGGAATCGATACGTCGCTGCCCATAACGAGGGAAAGGAAGAGCATTGTCATCGTATAGGCAGTAGGGTCGTTGGATCCACTCTCCAGCTCAAGTAAGGACGCCGTGTTGTATTTCAGATTCAGGTTTTTTGAGGTCAGGATGTTGGACACGGAAGCAAAGTCCGTCGATCCGACAACCGACCCTAGGAGCATGCTCTCCAAGAAGGGGAAGCCGAGGATGAAATGGAGGAAAGCTCCCGTAAGTAAAGCCGTTGCGATTACCCCCAAGGAGGCAAGAATAACGGCAGGGACCACGACGGGTTTTCCCATGGTCCAATTGGTACCGAATCCGCCGTAAAACATGATGACCACCAAGGCCAAGCTGGCGAATTCTTCCCCGATTTCGTAATCGTTGAAGTCGATGCCGACAAAGCTTGCTAATATGCCCAGACCTAAGAAGAGCAGGAGGGAAGGCATACCGGTTTTGTCGGAAATGTTGGTCGCGAATAAGGCGAGAATAAGGACTACGGAAATAAGTAATAGTTCGATGAAAGTCACCTCTTTCTATGTAGTTGAAAGCTAGACCTATCTTAATATGAAAGGGGAAAAAATGCCACAGAAAACGGTTGCCTGGCAGATTATTCGCCGGTAAAAACGACAAAGTGTTACAACACGTTTAAGGTCGGGTGGGATGGCGAGGCTGGGTGCATGGCCCCCAAAAATAAACAAAGAATTAACACTAAGCACTAGGGGACTTGCTATAGTAGAATTACGAGAATAGGAGGTAGCTATGTATTCATTGTTTATTGAGCAAAAGATTTTTAAAATTTTGGATAATTATCCCATCAAGGATGGGAACGGTAATGATGTCTACCACGTGAAACAGTCCTTCAAGGTATTTGGCTTTCACATCGATGTCTTTTATCCCAATGGAGACCTGTGTTTCTCCATCGATAGGAAAGTTGTCGCTTTCTTGCCCAAGTTTATCGTCACCTTTGCCAATGGTGCTCAGCTCATTCTTCAAGGAAAACTATCCTTCTTCCGGCAAAAGATTGATGTCGAGGGGGACCAGATTCCCATTACCCTCGAAGGAAATTTCCTCAACTATAACTTTGATATCTTCGCCGGTGGTGCCTTGATTGGCCAGGTTCATCAAGCTCTCGCTTTCCGAGATGCCTTTGAACTGCAAATCAACGATCCTAGCTACCAAGACTTGGTCGTCGCCCTAGCGATTGCCATCGATCAGATTAAAGACTCCAGCCAAAATAACTAAATACTGTTCAATTAAAAGACAAAAACAAAGCGGCTGCTGCAAAATAGACTCTATCAAACAAAGAAAGACTTGGCAAATTGCCAGGTCCCTTTTCGTATGGCTACCGCTATGCCCTATATACCAAATCGATTTATTTTCGTTTTGGTATAATCCTATTTCCTCTACAATAATACATAAATTTATTTTTTAGAATTATGTATGACCCAACGGGGCTATCGGTAAAACATAATTATGAATTACTCAAAAATGATTTATGTCTTGTCGAATTTTTGTAATACATAATCGC
>CAYMYX010000016.1:0-18687 GCA_964394795.1 uncultured Peptoniphilaceae bacterium | reverse complement strand
ATGAATTACTCAAAAATGATTTATGTCTTGTCGAATTTTTGTAATACATAATCGCATTCTCCGCACTTTGGTATAAACGCCCTTTGAAGATTTCCAATTGGGTACGAACACAAGCAAATACGAGGGCCATCCACCTGATCCCAAAACCTCCAAAAGACAAGAAAAGAGGGCTGTGTCAGAATTATTAGTCATTCTGACACAGCCCCTATTTTCATCTATAATCTTATTCGTTTGTTCCGCCATCAACCGGTGGGTCGACTGGAGGATCCTGATCTGTATTGAGGCCTTGTGGGTCATCTTGGTCAGGAGCTTGTTGCTCTGGAGCGTTTTGCTCTGGGCTAGTTTGCTCTGGCGCCTCGTCCTGAGGAGCCGGTGCGGACTGGTCGTGACCACACTCCGGACAGAACTTTGCGTCCGCTGGGACGGTTGCGCCACAGTTGCTGCAGGAGTTTGTCTTTGGCTCAGGCTTTTTTGTTCCGCAGTTGGTGCAGAACTTGCCGGTGTTTTCGGTGCCACACTCTGGGCAGAACCAAGCTGCTGATCCGCCTACATCTTCAACTTTAATTTCGCGGCCGTCGTTCTTCAGCTGGTCAGCTTGTTGCTGCGCTTGCTGTTGAGCGTATTGCTGAGCCTGCTGTTGCTGCTGTTGTTGATTCTGTTGGTTTTGCATCTGCTGTTGGTTGGATTGGGAGAATTGGCCCATTCCGCCGCCACCCATGGTGCCCATACCTAAGCCCATGCCGATGAAGGCATTACCTGCGCCACCTTCGTTGGAGCCTGCTGCTTCAATACCACGTGCAACGGAACCTTGGACGTAACCTTCACGGATGGAAGGATCGGATAAGGCTGCACCACGGTTGCGCATACCGATGATCTCTTGGGATTCTTCGGTGTAGGAGATGGAGTTAACCGAAACGGCTTCAATGACGAAACCTCTCAGTTCGGTCCAACGGTCATCTAAGATTTGTTGCATGTGGTCTCTTAATTCCTCACCCTTAGATTGGATGAAGGAAACGCGCTCGCCATTAGCGGAGTATTGGTTAAGGGCCGCTTGGAAGGCGGTTAGGAACTCACCACGATATTGATCGTTGACGTCTTCAATGAGAATTGGTTGTTGCATACTACGATCGCCAACTTCAATGTAGAACTTGATTGGGTCAACTACGCGAATGGAGTAGGTACCAAAAGACCGTAGGAAGAGCTCAGCATTATAGAAGCTATCGAAGTAGGCAACAGGATTTGGGGTGCCATACTTGATGCCACGAATTTCTTGCAAGTTAACGAATACAACCTTTTGTTTTAAAGGTGTGCTTCCGGAATAGCGGAAACGATTAAAGGTCTCTTTGATGGTTCCACCGAGCTGACCGTTCATCAATGAAGGAAGAGATGAGTTGTCAACGGTGTAGTAACCTGGTTCTGCAGTGTAGTCAACGATCTTACCACCGTCAACCAGCATCATGAACTGCCCTTCTTGGACGTGAATCTGCGAACCGTTAGAAATCGTATCGACTGTTCCTTGGGTATTCGTGTTTCTTGGATCATTTGGTCGAACACGGACACCGGGAGCCAAAATTGTTTGGGGGGTCATCGTATCGGATTCGATTACCTCTAACCACTGATCACCAAGACCGCCGCCTATTGCTCCAGCTAAAGATTTAATTAAGCCCATTCCATTCCTCCTATAACCTTGTAAAGTTTTCTTTCCTGCTCATTATACCCAAATAACGTTAAAATTCGGTAATTATCCGAAGATGGGAATACATTATTTGTACATATTTTATGCCCATAATGAGTATAAAACATAGTTATTTGGTATAATATAGAACCTAGCTCATTCATTTCCCTACACTTCACTTAGCTTTACGATTCTTAATCAAATATAGCCTGAAAATGTAGCGAAATTATGATGAAATAGATTGCCTAATAATTATTAGACTGTGAGGAGAAGGAATGACCAATCAACCTGGGAAGAACAATAACAACAATCCCAAAACACCAACCTACTATATCCTGATTGCCCTCGTCGCCCTCTTTATCTTTAACTTAGTATTTGGTAGCCAATTGGCTTCATCGAATATCGAGGAAGTGACCTATTCTGAGTTCACTACGATGATTGAAGAAGATAGAGTAGACCGAGTCGTTGCGGAAGCCAACTATTACCGCTTTGAGGCAACGGACGAAAACAATACAAAGAAAGAATACAAAACGGGGCCATGGAACGATTCCGAAGCCCTAACCCAACTCTTACGTGAACACGATGTGGAGTTTACGGCGCAGATTCCATCCGCATCGAACCCTATCCTAACCTTTTTACTTACCTTCTTGTTACCAATGGGTCTCCTCTTCTTCCTTGCTCGGATGATGATGCGGAACATGGGTGGCGGCGGTGGAATGAACATCGGTAAATCCAACGCCAAGATGTACGTGAAGAATGATTCCAGAAAAACCTTCCAAGATGTTGCCGGTCAAGACGAGGCAAAAGAGAGCCTGAACGAGATCGTCGACTTTCTGGATAAGCCGACCAAGTATACTGAAATTGGTGCGGTTTGCCCGAAAGGTATCCTTTTAGTCGGTCCTCCGGGAACCGGTAAGACTCTACTTGCTCAGGCGGTAGCCGGTGAAGCGGATGTTCCTTTCTTCTCTGCATCCGGTTCCGAGTTCGTCGAGCTCTTTGTCGGTAACGGTGCTGCCAAGATCAGAGACCTTTTCAAAGAGGCCAAGAAGAAGGCGCCTTGTATCGTCTTCATCGACGAGATTGACGCTATCGGTAAGAAGAGAGACAGCCACGGCTTAGGCGGCAACGACGAGCGTGAGCAAACTCTGAACCAGCTCCTCAGTGAGATGGACGGATTCGAAGGAAACTCCGGTGTCGTTATCTTAGCGGCGACCAACCGTCCGGAAATCCTGGACCCCGCCTTAACCAGACCCGGTCGTTTCGACCGTCAGGTCCGCGTTGAACTTCCTGACATTATCGGCCGTGAAGAAATCCTGAAGGTTCACGCGAAGGACGTCAAGATGGACTCCTCTGTGGAACTGAAAAATATTGCCAAGATGACCGCCGGCGCCTCCGGCGCCGACCTTGCTAACATCATCAACGAGGGAGCCCTCAGAGCTGTCCGCTTCAACCGTGACCGCGTCATCGAGGAAGACTTGGTTGAATCAGTAGAGGTCGTCATCGCAGGTCAACAGAAGAAGAACTCGGTCATCACCGATCGGGATAAGAAGATGATCGCCTACCACGAGGTGGGCCACGCCCTGGTTGCGGCAATGCAAAAGCACTCCGCACCGGTCACCAAGATTACGATTATCCCAAGAACATCGGGCGCATTAGGTTACACCATGCAAGTCGAAGAGGACGAGAAGGTACTCATGACCGTCGCCGACATCTTCCAGCAGATCGTCACCCTAACCGGTGGGCGTACTGCCGAAGAATTAATTTTCGATACCAAGACGACCGGCGCCTCCAACGATATCGAGAGAGCCACCAAGCTAGCGAGGGCCATGGTCACGCGTTTCGGCATGACAGACGAGTTCAACTTCGTCGCTTTGGAAACCAACTCCAACACTTACCTTGGTGGAGACAGCCATTTACAAGCTGCGCCGGGTACGGCGAAAGTCGTGGATGACAAGGTGAGAGAGATTATCTCCGACGCCCATCAAACAGCGACTGGTATCCTCAAGAAGCACATGCAACAACTTCATGATATTGCCTCCTACTTGCTGGAGAAGGAAACCATCACCGGCGAAGAGTTCATGGAAGTCCTTAACCGGAGCTTAGAGTTCTACGGGATGGATTCCATCAACGAATTGAAGAAGCAAGAGGATGAGGAGAAGCAGGCCTTAGAAGAGCGTCTTAACGAGAAGCTTAGCGCCTCCGCCGACAGTCCCGTAACCGATGTGGACGAAGAAAAGTTGGCTGAGGAAGGATCCACTGTCGAGACTTCCGACGAGAAATCCGACCACGAGAAGGTCGACGAAGCCAAAGAACAGGCGAAGGATGTGAACGTAGAGCCCTTCGAAACGGGATGGCCCGTAGATGAAAACCCGCCTAATCAGGGTGACCCACATGGTCCTGAAGGCCAATAAATGACAAAACAAAGAGGCTTGAATTATTGATATTGCAATGATTTAAGCCTTTTCAATTGGTCCGCGACGTTCTATAATGGAGGAAATGACGGATAGAAATGGGAGATTTTATGAAAGAAAAAGTCTATATCACAGGACATCGGGTGCCCGATACCGATTCCATATGTTCGGCTCTCGCTTACGCTGAGCTGAAAAACAGAATGGGGGACATGGAGGCAATTCCTGTCCGACTTGGTGAGCTGAATCAGGAGACGCGCTTCGTCCTGGATTACTTCCAAGTCAAAGCACCGGTTTATATGGACTCGATTAAGCCTTTGTTGAAGGACATTGAAGTTGACCGGGCTCATGGTGTTGCCGGGGGAACCTCTTTGTTTAAGGCGAGCCAGATTATTGAAAATAACCACTTGAACAGCTTAGCCATCGTCGATGAAGATGACAAGCTAGAGGGAATCGTATCCCTGTCCAACATCACCAAAAGCTATGCCAATATTTGGGATGATACCATCATCGGTCGGTCGGAGACGCCTCTAGATAACATCACGGAAGTCTTGTCCGCCAAGGTTGTGGTCAATCCCAAGAACCCAAGACCCTTCGAAGGTTCCTTCAATATCTATGCGATGAACCATTTGGATAATCAACTGATTAAAGAGAACGACCTCGTCTTGGTAGGCGACCGCTACGAAGCGCAGAAAGATGCGATAGAGCGGGGCGTCTCCCTTTTGGTGCTTACCAATAACTCCGAGATGAGCGAGGAGCTTATTGAGCTAGCTGAAGAGATGGGCGTTACGGTTATTTCGTCCAGTCTGACTACCTTTATCGCTGCTCGAATGATTCCTCAAGCCGTCCCTATATCTTTCCTCATGACCAAGGAAAACCTCGTCGGCTTCTACGAGGAGCAGTCCTTGGAAGAGGTTCAAAAGAAGATGGCCCAAACTAGGTTCCGTAGCTATCCCGTCCTTAACGGCAATGATGAAGTCATCGGGTCCATCAGTCGCTTCCACTTGATCAATGTTCAAAAGAAGAAGCTGATTCAGGTCGACCACAACGAAGCTAGTCAGTCCATTCCGGACATTGACCACGCGGAAATTATCGAAATCATCGACCACCACAGAGTGGCCAACGTGACGACGACACAGCCAATCTACTTCCGCAATATGCCCGTGGGTTGTACATCCACCATCATCTCCCAAATGTTCTTCGAACAAGGGATCCGCCCCAGCAAGGAAGCAGCGGGTCTGATGAGTGCCGCTATCATTTCAGATACGCTTCTGTTTAGATCTCCAACAGCTACGCCAATGGACAAGTTCGCTCTTGAGCGACTTGCGCCAATCGCGGGCATTGACCCTGAGAGCTTTGCTATGGAGATGTTCCGCGTGGGCACCGACTTGACCGACAAGAAACCAACCGAACTCCTCAACCAGGACGTGAAGTTCTATACAATTTCTGACGTGAAGATCAAGGTTGCTCAAGTTTTCACCATGAACTTAGATGAGATCGATGAATTGACCGAGCGCTTGATTATTAGAATGAAGGAGCTCCTTGCTTCCCAAGAAGAGGACACCTACGTCTTGGCGATTACCGACCTCTTTAAGGAGACGTCGAAAATCCTGGTCGTCGGCCGGGGAGAGGAAGAGATTGCCCTCGAATTTGGTCAGACCCTGAAGAACAACTCCTTCATGGCCCAAGGCGTCCTATCTCGTAAGAAGCAACTCATTCCGATTATCAATCAGGCAATCAGCAAATTGGTTCAACAGGTTGGTTAAGACAATATGGGCAAAGTAGAAAAAACACAGTGGACGGAGGGCGATGATACCCTCGTCCTGCCCCTTAATGTTGAACAAGAGAATCTGGACGATATGGAAGTGGTCGACTTAGCAGCGACCTATCTAGCTCGGGGAAATTTAGTTTCCTTTCCGACGGAGACCGTGTATGGTCTAGGTGGGGATGGCCTCAGCCCAGAGGCCTGTTTGGAAATCTTCCGCGTGAAGCAAAGACCTGCGGATAACCCCCTCATCCTCCATGTGGATAGCGTAGAGATGGCGAAGTCGCTTGTGAGCGCTGAAGCAGCGGACTTTTTGGAGGCGAAGAAAGAGGTGGTGGCGAGGGTATGGCCCGGTCCATTGACCTTGATTTTCAACCGAAGTGAGCTGGTGCCGGACGTTGTCACGGCGGGAGGTCCGACGGTAGCGATCCGGATGCCCAAGCACCCGATTGCCTTAGCTCTTATTGGCAAGCTGAGAAAGCCCATAGCGGCCCCATCGGCGAACCGGTCGGGAAGGCCCAGCCCAACGAATGCTCAGGATGTGTATGAGGACTTGGCGGGAAGCATTCCTTTGATTATCGACGGAGGTCCTTGCGATATCGGGATTGAATCTACAGTGGTGGACATGACGGGAGACTATCCCGTAATCTTGCGGCCTGGCTTCTATACCAAGGAAATTTTGGAAGGGTTTTGGGGCCATGTTGACTATGAAGAGTCTATCCTCGGAGAAAACCAGCTTCCTAAGTCACCGGGACAGAAATACAGGCACTACGCCCCTCGGGCAGACATGAAGATTTTTGTCGGGGATATGGCCCGCGTTGATGATCGGATGCAGGCGGAGGTGGACAGGTCAGAGAACAGGGGCAAGCGAATTGCGGCCTTAATCTTCGAAGAAAATGAGCCACCCCAAGGGATAGATGATATAATTATACAAAGTTCGATCACGGACCCGGAAAAGATGAGCCACAACCTTTTCAGCAACATACGGGAACTGGACCGCCGTGGGGCGGACCTAATCTTGGCTGTGGGTTTTAATGAAGACCAAGGCTTAGCGGTTTCCATTATGAATCGAATGAGAAAATCGGCGTCAAATCAGGTGATTATTTGCTAAATTTGATGTCACGAATAATTTTTGGTGGTACAATGATTTGATGAAAATTTTGTACTGCATTTTCATGCAATGAAATCGGCAAATCGTAAATAAATTACATAATAAGGGACTAACAGGAGGGATTTATGGGCAAGTTAACCGTTGTTGATCATCCACTAATCAAGCACAAAGTTTCTATTCTGCGCCAAAAAGATACTGGGACGAACGAATTCCGCCGACTGGCGAATGAGATTGCAATGCTAGAGGCATACGAGGCAACCCGCGACTTAGAATTGGAAGAATACCCCATCGAGACTCCCCTAGAGGAGACAACGGGCTACCGCCTATCCGGAAAGAAACTCGCTGTCGTTCCTATCCTACGAGCGGGCTTAGGTATGGTGGATGCTTTCTTAGAGATTGTTCCTACTGCTAGAGTAGGTCACATCGGCCTTTACCGTGATCCCGAAACCTTTAAAGCAATCGAGTACTACATCAAGTTACCTCAAGATGTTTCTGAGCGCGAAATCTTTGTCTTGGATCCAATGATTGCAACAGGTAATACTTTGGAAGCGGCTATCGGCATGTTGAAAGAACACGGATGTAAGTCAATCCGCGTTATTGCTCTAATCGGCGCACCAGAAGGAATCAAAGTATTGCAAGAGAATCACCCTGATGTAGATATCTATATCGCAGCCTTAGATCCAAGCCTAGATGACCACATGTACATTCGCCCAGGTCTAGGTGATGCAGGCGATCGTCTATTTGGAACAAAATAGAACTTTCGCAGAACATTCATCAGTTATCATGAAAGAGACGAAATGGACTTGCTCTTGTACTGATGTTTCATAAAGGAGAAAGTCATGGAATATTTTAGAATACGAAACAGTGGACCGCTTAAAGGCTCGGTAAAAGTCAGTGGCGCGAAGAACGCCGCTCTACCGATTTTAGCAGCCTGCCTACTCGGTACAGAAGAGATTATCCTTTCCGATTTACCCCCGCTTAAAGACGTGGAGGTCATGGTGGAAGTGTTGAAATCCCTAGGTTGTAAGGTAGAGTATGAGGATGAAACTACCCTGCATATTGACCCATCCGGTGTAAATTGTACGGAAGCGCCCTCGGATTTAATGAACCAGATGAGAGCTTCTTTTCTCGTCATGGGGCCTCTTCTCACTCGCTTAGGTGAGACCAATACAAGAATGCCCGGTGGTTGTAATATTGGCAAGCGACCTGTCGACCTTCACTTGAAGGGATTCGAAACCCTTGGGGCATCCATCGATGAAGACCCCGAGGCAATCGGGGCAGTTGCTCCAGAAGGCGGCTTGGTTGGCAAGTCCGTTTACCTGGATTTCCCTTCCGTTGGTGCAACCCAGAATATCATGATGGCAGCAACCATGGCCAAAGGGGAAACCATTATCGAAAACGCGGCTAAGGAACCAGAGATCGTTGACTTGGCCAACTTCCTCACGAAGATGGGCGCCCGCGTCCGCGGCGCCGGTACCTCCAACATTATCATTGAAGGTGTCGAAAAGCTGACCGGTGCCAGCCACACGATTATCCCAGACCGCATCGAAGCAGCAACGTTCCTGGTTGGTGCAGCGATGACCAATGGCGACGTTCGCGTTGAGAATGTCATTGCCTCCCATATTCGCCCAATCATCGCCAAGCTGATCGAAGTTGGCTGCGAAGTGATTAAGAATGAGGATGAGGACATTATCGAGGTCAAGGGAACGGGGACACTGAAGGGGACGAAGATCAGGACCTTACCTTATCCCGGATTCCCAACGGATGTGCAGGCCCAGTTTATGGCCCTCATGACGATTTGTGAAGGGATGAGCCAAGTGGAAGAGACGGTTTTCGAGAACCGCTTCATGCACGTAGAAGAGCTGTCCAAGATGGGCGCTTTGATTATCACCGAAGGTAAGACGGCGGTAGTTCGTGGTACCAAGGACCTCGTGGGTGCCAAGGTTAAGGCGACCGACCTTAGAGCCGGTGCAGCCTTGGTATTAGCGGGCTGTGCGGCTAAGGGCGAAACCGAAGTTCACGATATTTACCACATCGATCGGGGCTACCATCGCCTGGAAGATAAACTCACCAAACTCGGTGCCGACATCGAGCGTATAACTGAATAAGCACACACCTGAAAGGAAAGTGTCATGCAAGTAATGGGAACCGTGTCAACAATTCGATTTCGTAATGAAGAGAATGGTTGGACCGTGCTCGTCCTGTCTACCGAAGACGGGGATATTACTTGCACTGGCACTTTTTTATTTATCCAAGAGGGGGAACTGTGGGAGATGGAAGGGGACTTCGTCTTCCACGAGAAGTTCGGCCAGCAGATTCAGGTCAAGGAAGCGAAGAAGTCGACGCCCAAGACGGCTGACCAAATCGAGCGCTACCTGTCCTCCGGCTTGATTCCCCATATTGGACCGAAGACGGCTAAAAAACTGGTGGCCAAATTCGGCGAGGACGTCATCGAAAAGATCCTGGAAAACGAGTCCACCATCCTGAAAATCCCTGGCATCGGGAAGAAGAAGGCGGGGGCCATCCGCCAAGCCCTAGCCGACCAGCAGGAAAACCGGGAGATTGCCATCTTCCTCCAAGGTCTCGAGCTGGGACCCAAGACGGCGGCCCAAATTATACAAACCTATGGCGAGCACACCATCTCCACCATCGAAAAGAATCCCTATCAGCTCATTGACGATGTGGAGGGAATTGGTTTTCGGCTAGCAGATAAAATTGCAAGAAACTACGGCATTGATGAGAAGTCGCCCTTCCGCCTCAAAGCAGCCATCCTCTACCTTCTTCAGCGGGAGGCGAGGGACCAAGGTTATAGCTACTTAAAGCGGGAAGAGGTGGAGACCGGCTTGACCAAGCTTCTAGGGGCTACCCCGGAAGACCTGGACCGCCTCCTCTTCGACTTGGAGATTGAAGGAAAGCTGAAGCACGACCATCATCAGGACCGTTGGTATGACCGTTATATTTATGATGCGGAAAATGAGATTGCCAATAAGATGGCCCAAATGATGGTCAATCCTACCCAGGACGTGCTGGATGTGGACCCCATCGGCTTAGCCTCCATGATGGGGGTCATGCTGGCGGACAAGCAATTGGAAGCCATCGACTATGCTACCAAGTACCAGATCATGGTGCTGACGGGTGGACCGGGAACGGGGAAGACGACGGTGCTTAGGGCCATCCTAAATCTGTTCGATAACAATGGGTTGAATACGGTGTTGGCGGCGCCGACTGGTCGCGCCGCTAAACGGATGGAGGAGTTCACCGAGAGGGCTGCAGTTACTCTCCACCGTCTCTTAGGCTACCGAGGGGGTAGCGAAGGGGACAGCCTGAAGCCGGAGAAAAACGAGGACGATCCGTTAGAGTGCGACGCCATCATCATCGACGAGGCCAGCATGATCGACATCTACCTTATGGGTAATCTGATGAAGGCCGTTCAGGACAATACCCGCTTGGTCTTTGTCGGCGACATCGACCAGCTCCCTTCGGTGGGTCCGGGGAATGTGCTTCAGGACCTGATTCAATCCGAAATTATTCCCACCGTAAAGCTGGATAAGATTTATCGGCAAAGCGCTGAGTCGCTCATTGTCACCAACGCCCACCGGATTAACCATGGGGAAGAACCTATCCTCAACCAGCCAGAAAAGGACTTTTTCTTTCTGCCCACCGCCAACGCCATCGACGCCCTTGATGTGGTCATCGATCTGGTGATTCGGCGGTTGCCGACCCACTACGGTTTACGGGCAAAATCAGATATTCAGGTTCTTTCTGCTATGAAAAAAGGGCCATGCGGCGTGGAAAACCTCAACCAGAGCCTCCAACAAGCCCTGAACCCCAAGCAAACTAACCGAGCCGAAATCGAAGTACGGGACCAAATCTTCCGCGAGGGGGACTCGGTGATGCAGACCCGGAATAACTACAAGATGACCTGGAAGGAGCGGCCTTCTATGAAGTTCAGCCTTCTTCACGGGGAAGACGAGGAGGCCGAAGGGGAAGGCGTCTACAACGGCGACTTCGGTTTGATCGAGCGGATTGACCCCGAAGGGGAATGGCTGGAGGTGGACTTTGAAGGCCGGTTGGCGAGGTATACGTCCGAGGAATTCAAAGACCTGATACACTCCTATGCCATTACCATCCACAAGTCTCAGGGGTCTGAGTTCCCTTGTGTCGTGATTCCCTTAGTAGCTGGGCCGCCCATGCTTCTGACAAGAAATATCCTCTATACTGCCATCACCCGAGCGAAGAAGCTGGTTGTTTTGGTGGGCAGTCAGAACATGCTGTCCAGTATGATCAGGAACAACTTGGTCAAGGACCGAAACTCTTCTCTGGACGAGCGCCTCCGCCACTACTACGAGCTGCAAAAGGGTCTTCGCGATGACTAGATTTACCAGTCGGGACAAGCGGTCAACAATAACCAATAGTATCCTGGACATCCTCTTGGGTGACCAGGACTCTTGTGTTGGCTGCAGCAGCAAGGAACTGTATGAATATAAACTTTGCCATTCCTGTTATGAGGAGTTGGAGCTTGTAGATAAGATGAATATCCTCGAAGCTAGGCATGACAAAGAGGAGGAATTCGTTGTCTACACCGCTGCTTTCTACAACAACTTCCTGAAAGAGATGTATGCGCCTTACAAGTTTGAGCAGAAGAGTTTTTACCGGGATAGCTTTGGTGAAATGTTGGTTGCCTATGTTGAGCGAGAAATAGAGTTGGCCTCATGCGGATGGATAACCTATGTGCCGATGAGTCCGGAGAAGGAGGTCCTTCGTGGGTACAATCCCCTTGGGGAGATCGCTAGGTATATGGCCCACCAATTGGGTTTGCCCTTGGTACATGGCCTTCAAAAGGCAAAGAAAAACAAGGAGCAAAACAAGCTGAACCGGATTCAGCGGGAAAGCAACGTGCGAGGCGCCTTTGCTTTGGCCACAAAAAAAGACCAGTTTCGGATGGAAAATCCGGCTGGTCTTCAGTCATCTATTCAGTTTGTGTCAACGGCAAGGCTTGCCCAAAGTCGGGGCATCCTCATCGATGATTTTCTTACCTCGGGCAATACCATGCGAGAGGCGATATCTGTTTTTCGTTCGGCGGGTTTGGACGTGGTAGGGTTGACGTTGGCCATGTCCTCTTACCCCAGAGACTAGCTATCTCTTCCGTTGGAAGGCTCTGTTGGACATGTTTTCTTTGCCTTGGACCGCCCGGTATGCCGAGATGATTTCGCCGCCGGCCACCATGACCTGGCAAATCATTCGAAGCCAAACGAAGAGGGCAAGAACGGCTGCCAAGGACCCATAATAGAGGGACCAGGATGAAATGTTGCTCATGAACCAGGAGTAGACCACCGTGATGATAATACTGGATATGGAGGCGAAGACGCCACCGACTGCGGCTTCCCGCCAGCTGATTTGCTCGTTGGATACGAAGGTTGAGCTCTTGTAGAAGCTGATCAAAATGAAGACCATGATGACCAGAGGCAGAATCCTGATGATGATATTGCCAGCAAAGTCCCAAACATCGCCTAGGACTTCCTCGATGAAGAGGACGTTACCAATCAAGAAGTGAATGGAGTCATAGAAGACGTAGAACAGGAGCATGAAGATAATCACGATGATGAAAATCGCCGTGTAGACTGCGGAGATGATTCGCTGAACGATACCTGGCTGTCTGATTTCAAAGCCAAAGCTTTCATTGGCGGAGATAATCAGGGAGTTGATTCCGTTGCTACCCAACCAAAGAACGGATAGCAAGGACACACCGATCGTTGCCTCGTTGGCATTCGACGCCAAGGTGTCGATAACCGCATTGATAATATCATCCGTTCCTTCAGGTAATTGGGAGGTGAGCCTGTATAAGGTAAGCTCCGGATCCGCCAAAAAGAGGGATGCTACCTGAATGAACACGAGGATCAAGGGGATTGCAGCCATGAGTATCGAGTAGGCCAAATCGGATGACCTACTCTTTAAATCGGCGGTTTTTAGATGGATGACGATTTCGGAAAAGAAATCTTTAAATTTCGTTTTCATGGTTTGGCCCTAGATACCTTTCAAACCAGTTTACAATTTCCTCAAGTCTTTTCACGCGACTCTTGGGCCTACCTGATCTGGAAAGATCATGGTTTTCTTCTTTAAAGATGACGAGCTTGCTGTCGACCCCATTTTCCTTTAGGGCGGCGTACATTTGGATGCCCTGATCCAGCGGGCATCGCAGGTCCTTGTCAGAGTGGATAAACAAAGTTGGCGTCGTCGCGTTCATCGCATACTTCAGCGGAGACTGATTCCAAAGGGCGTCCATATCTGTCCATGGGGTTGTCCCTGTCTGATCAGAGGAGAAGTAGAAGCCAATATCGGAAACGCCGTGGAAACTAGTCCAGTTGGAGATCGACCGTTGGGCGTTAGCCGCCTTGAAACGGTCGGTGTGGCCGATAACCCAATTGGTCATGAAGCCACCGTAGGAGCCACCCAGAATACCTAAGCGGTCAGCATCCACATCTTCATATTTCGCGACCACCTCATCGGTGAAGGTCATCAAATCTTCGTAGTCAATGGTACCGTACTTGCCCCGAATATCCGAATAGTCTACCCCGAACCCGTCCGACCCGTGGGGGTTGGTGTAAAAGACGAAGTAACCAAGGCTTGCCAATAACTGCATCTCGTGGTGGAGAATTTGACCGAAGACGGTCTTAGGTCCACCATGGACGGTCAATAAGCCGGGATACTTCTTTCCTTCTTCATATCCTATAGGCTTAATGACGAAGCCGCTAATCTCAGCTCCATTGGAAGAGAAGGTCATCTCTTCGATTGGTGACAAGTTTAATTCATGGACAGGCTTGCTAAAGTCGGTTATCTTGACGGTATCTTTCCCATCGCAAACGTAGAGCTCAGGAAGGTCCAAGTCTCGCATGGCGATGAAGTAGAGCATCTCTTGGTCCATATCGAAGCTCTCTACCGTGCCAACATCACTGATGTGGACTTCCACATCGGCGCCTTCTTTAACGCTGCTCAACACCGCATTGGTTCCCTTTGTCTCGACGAAGAAGAAACTATCGCCAACAGCCTTAGTAATACGGCCTCCGCCAAAGCGGGCATCCGTACCTACGCTGTTGCCTGGGGAGTGGTCGAAGTCTTCCTTAGAGAAGAGGCTCCACTCTTTGCTTTCCACATCCATCTGATACAACTTAGGATCTTCGTTGATGCCGTTCTTTTCCCCTTCAGCGGCGAACACATAAACCTTTTTTCCCTCAGGATGATAATCTACGCTAAAGATCATATAGCGGTCATCCAGTAGGTCTGTCGTTTCCCCGGTAGTAAGGTTATAGCGGTGAAGTGAGCTTTTCAGTGCGGCTAAAGGTTGGCGCTTAGACGCGGAAAATACCACGGTATCCTTGTCCTTAGAGAGGTCCCAAGCTTCCACATCGATCTCTTCGGCAGTGAGGGCTTTAAGAGTCCCATTCTTTAGTTGCTCGTTTTCCTTCTTTTCCTCTTCCGCTGGCTTCTCGCTATCTTTCTTTTCCTCGTTGTTCTTGCAGGAATTTGCACACTCCTCCAAGTAACGATTGGAATCAAAGAGGTAGAGTTTCACTTGCTTATCTATGGTATATTCCTGGCCATTCAACCAGAAAGGCAATTCATCGATATCGATCCAGTCTTCCTTCATGCTCTTTTCTTCCACTCCGGAAAGTAGGAATTGACCTTTTCCCAAGTCCTTCATTTTGCTCACTTTAAGGTCGATATGGAAATGGAATTGGGCCTCGCCACCGGTCAAATCAATACGCCAGAAGTTGGTGCCTGATTTCAGGTTGTCGTTTTCAACCGGTCTGCCAGAGCTAAAGAGCAGCGTGGTGTCGTTCAAAAAGAGGAAGAAGCCATCCTTACCAGAGGAGGTTAGGGGATACACTCGTCCACTTACGGAATGGTAAGCCCAAAGATTCGTCTCGTATTCATTCTTTTTTTCGTTGGCGGTCGTCACTTGGAAGACAACGTAGTCTCCGTTAGGGCTGACCTGTAGGCTATGGGCATAAGGCCAATGAGCAAACTCATTGATCGTGATATTTTTCATCTTTTACCTTTCTTGCATGTGTTCCATTAGCAATTCTAGTAGTTCTGTTTACTTTAATTTTCTAGCGATAGCAATTCCGCTTGCACTGGCTTGGGACAAGGAGTGGGTGATACCCGATCCGTCGCCCACAGCAAACAAGCCCTCAACATTCGTTTCAAACTCGTTATCCACTTCAACCAGGGAGTTATAGAATTTCACTTCGATGCCGTAGAGGAGGGTATCTTCGTTGGCCATACCCGGAGCCACCTTATCCAAGGCATAAATCATCTCAATGATGTCATCCAGTTGACGCTTGGGCATGACCAGAGAAAGGTCTCCAGGTGTTGCCTTCAAGGTTGGCTTCGTGAAGCACTTTTCCATCCTTCTGTCGCTGGACCTTCTTCCGCGAATCAAGTCGCCAAAGCGCTGTAACAGAACGCCGCCACCTAGCATGTTGGATAGGCGGGCGATGGACTCACCATACTCATTGGAATCCTTAAAAGGTTCTGTGAAGTGGTTAGAAACCAATAGTGCAAAGTTCGTGTTCTCGGTGTGAAGCTCTGGGTCGGAGAAGGAGTGGCCATTCACCGTGATAATACCATTGGTGTTCTCCGTTACGACGACGCCATAGGGGTTCATACAGAAGGTACGAACCAAGTCGTTGTACTGCTCGGTTTGGTAAACAATCTTGGACTCATACACCTCGTCCGTGATGTGCTTAAAGATTTCTGCAGGCACCTCGACGCGTAGACCAATATCTACCCGATTGCTCTTTCTTGGAATACCAAACTTGTCGAAGACTTTGCTCATCCACTTGGAACCAGACCTACCTGATGCGAGGACCAGGTTGTCACAAGTGTAGGTGTCACCCTTGTTGGTTTGGATGGAGAAGCCTTCCTCTTCCTTATCTACCTCTGTTACCTCGGTAGCAAACAGGTAGTCAATGTGGTCCTTCGTATATTGGTAGATGTTTTCCAGAATCTTCTTATTGCGGTCGGTGCCGAAGTGGCGAACCTTAGCATCAAGAAGATGCAAATTGTTTTGTAACATCTTTGTCTTTAAATCCGTGCTACCTGTGGAATAGAGCTTGGATTCAGTGTCACTTTCATCAAAAGATAAGAGAACGGAATCGACATATTCCATCATCTCGATTGCCTCTTTATCACCAAGGTAGCGGTTAAGATCACCACCGAAATTATTCGTTATATTATATTTACCGTCGGAAAGCGTACCTGCTCCGCCGAAACCGCTCATGACGTGGCAAGCCGGTTTGCAATGGATGCAGTGGTCGACCAAACCCTCGGTAATTGGGCAAGCGCGTCGGGCCACTGGTTGACCTTTATCGACAATAAGTACTTTCTTATCAGATTTAGCATGCGTGAACTCGTAAGCAGCAAAGACGCCGCTGGCTCCAGCCCCAACAATAATGACATCGTAGTGTTTCATGATTACCCCTCTTGTTCTAAGGTTTTACTTACCCTTTTATTTCTTGGTAGCGGATAGTGTTTGTTTCGCCCGTTGCCATTCTTGAGTCTATCATATCAGAAAATAAAAATATACCTACTCACTAAGTCCTCGACGCTGCGCGTCTGCGGATACCGTTCGTAGGCATATTTTTAGCAGGGAAGCTTGAGTAGGACAGGGCCTGCGATATGATGGTTTAGGATCAATACCGTACGTGGAAGTAAAAGTGTAATGGCGGGGCTTGTAATAAATCATGTGCCACGATAATCCCGTAATTGGTGGTAATAGTGGAGTGAAACTATTATCTTCTTAACGTTGCGTCAATATCCGACACAAATTTCGACTCAAACCATATGGCAAAAGCTAGCTTCGAACGAAATCCGCAGGCGCCCCGCGCCGAGGACCTAGTGAGAAGTTAGCTTTTGTTTTGCCGAGGACCTAGTGAGAAGTTAGCTTTTGTTTTGCCGAGGACCTAGTGAGAAGTTAGCTTTTGTCTTCATGTTGAAAATTGCCATTTTGGGATATATATGTCCTAGGACTGTGACTGGAGATTTAGAGAGGATAATCCTTATGACGAAACAAGATATCGTACATCGCTTTCGAGCAAAGCGAGAAGAAGCAGCGGAGAGAATGCGGAATAGAGCAGACAGGTCAGAAGTTATGGAGCCTTTGCTTTTTGATAATTTAGCAATGGAGAAGGACTGGCTGAATGACCGAATCGTTGAGGCTGATTTGATTGCGACAGCGATTGACAAGGCGACGGATAAGTTGGATGAGTATCGGGAGAAGACAGCAGCTCATGATACGGTGCTGAGACCTAACGCGATTGGTAAGTTAGGGGATATGGGTCGGTCTCGGAAGGGTGTGCAGGTTGAGCTTATGGCCCTCCAAGATTTGAATTACTTTTATGATCAGTTGCAAGTGCATGACCTGTATTGGGATTTGGCGGAGATGGGTCGTAGCAATCTGCCGGAGCATTTGATTGTGAAGGCATCGGATAAGTTGTCGAGGCCAAAGACGCAATTGCAGCTGAAGCAGCAAATGTTGGATCTAATTAATCAGAAGAAGCACGTGAAGAGAATCCGTTCGAAGCTGGTTTACCACAAGAGACAGGTGGAGTTGGCGGAGAAAGAAGCCCAGTTATCCGAGAAGTTTGATAAAATGAAATCATCATTTGAATAAGTTTCAGAAATTTCTTGTCTAACTGAGGAGGATAGTAATGAAAGTTCGTAAAGCGGTTATCCCTGTTGCGGGGCTTGGCACGCGCTTTTTGCCTGCAACGAAAGCATCACCTAAGGAGATGCTGGCCATAGTGGATAGGCCTGCCCTTCAATACATCGTGGAAGAAGCGTCGGCTGCGGGTATCGAGAGTATTCTATTTGTAACCAACCGTGGAAAGTCAGCCATTGAGAATCACTTTGACCACAACATTGAATTAGAGCTTGCCCTCGAGGAAAAAGGCAAGACGAAGGCGTTGAATGAGGTTCAGGCGATTAATGATTTGGCGAATATTTTCTATGTTCGTCAGAATGAGACCTTAGGTTTGGGCCATGCCATCCTCTGCGCCAAAGACTTCATCAACAATGAACCTTTCGCCATCCTTTTGGGTGACGACGTGGTATACAATCCGGCTAGTCCATGTATCGCCCAGCTTATCGAAGAGCATGAACAAAGGGGTGGGTCTGTTTTAGGTAGCCAGATTGTCGATCCGAGTCAGATCAGCAAGTACGGTAGCGTCGACGGAGAGAAGATTACTGACGATGTCTACAAGGTAAACTCGATCGTGGAGAAACCGAAGCAAGAGGAGGCTCCTTCCAATGTGGCGGTTTTGGGCCGTTATGTTCTTGAGCCTGAGATTTTCGACTATTTGGAGAAAACGGAACCCGGAGTTGGTAATGAAATCCAGCTGACGGATGCGTTGAGAGATATGGCCAAAGATCGTGATGTCTATGCTTACAATTTTAAGGGTAGACGCTACGATATTGGCGACAAGCAAGGATTCCTTGAGGCGACGGTGGAGTATGCCCTTAGGGATGAGAGCTTGAAGGATGAGTTTGCGGAATATTTGCATGGGATTTCTAAAGAATTACAAAAGTAAAAATAGGCCATCGAACTAAGTCCTCAACATAACTAAAAAATATACCTTCTCACTAGGTCCTCGACATATAACAAAAACATGCCTACTCACTAGGTCCTCGACGCTATGCGTCTGCGGATTTCGTTCGTAGGCATATTTTT
>CAYMYX010000015.1:29053-32839 GCA_964394795.1 uncultured Peptoniphilaceae bacterium | reverse complement strand
GGCAAATTCGAGGGCCATCCCCATCAACTCCTGCGCCAACCCCTTCCCCCTCGCTTCCGGCAGGAGGTACATCTTTTGGAGCTCGCAAACACCGGGTGCTCCCGGCAGGTCGCCGATGCCAACACCGCCGACAATCTCGCCCGCCTCATCTTCGACCACCCAGTAGGCTTCCTGAGCGCCCACATAAACCTGGGAGAACTTATGTAAGTTCGGGTCTGCCCAAGCGGTTCCCTCATGGTTGGCGCCAAACTCGATCAGACAAGCTCGGATGACCGCCTCGATTCTCTTATCATCTTTTTGTTCAATTCGTCGTATGTTGTATGTCATAAGTAACCTCGGAAAACGGGAGCATGGCCCCCAAAAATTGACCCTAGGTAAGGAAAGAGCGACGATTACGCATCGTCGCTAACTTCATCCTCATCCTCTAGGGGAAGGTCGTCGTCATCATCTAACTCTTGTATAAAATTCAACCGGCCGAACACAATCAGGGCGAGGAGCACGATAACGCCCGTGGCGATACCGGCAAAGTAGAGACCGGCACCTATGGCCATCCCTATCCCAGCATTCACCCACAAGGTGGCGGCGGTGGTGAGGCCTTTGACATCGCCCCCTTTGACCATAATGGTACCGGCGCCCAAGAAACCGACGCCCGAAACGACCTGGGCGGCGATTCGCGAGGGGTCCGACCCATCGTATTGAAGGCCAATCTGGATGGATATAACCATCATCAGGCAGGAACCGACAGCGACGAGCATGTTGGTCCGAAAGCCGGCTGGCCGGCCGCTCGCCTCCCTCTCATAACCAATCACGGCGCCGATAAGGCCAGAAATGAGCAATCTTAGGATGATCTCCCCATAGGTAAGATTTTGTAAATCTACAGCACTTTCCATAAATCCTCCTTGATCCTTCCTGCTTCTATTGTAGCGATAAAATCCAACGAATGACAAAAATTTTCACCCACAAAAAAAGAGCCTCCACATTTTGTGTTGGCTCCTCAACTTAAAGACGAATATCACATTGGTTTCTCTTCAACTCTCTCGACAGAATCCAGATGCCCAGTCCCATCAAGGCGAGCGAAATCAGCTTGTAAGGTAGTCCCGCAAAGGGCAATGCCAGAACCGAGAAGTTAATCCCAAAGACCGCCAAGAACGAGATAACACAAGGCGTGCAGCCATAGGTGAAAATCCCAAACAGCACCGACAGAAAGCTCATGCTGTCTCCCTTCGTCTTAATCCCCTTAAACTTGAGGACGTAGTCGGAGAGGGCGATCATGAACCCGGCTATGGCCCCCATTAGGACATTCAAGGCAATGTTGGTGACAACCAACCAAGTGCCGTATTCCCGGGCCATATCCCCATACGACATATTCAGCCCATCAATCATGGAATAGACGAGGAGAAAGACCAGCCCGTAGCCGATCCAAATTTTTTTATTAATTTCCTGTAAACGAATCACTGTAACCTCCCGTGACGTGAAATAAATGCTAGCTCAATTGATACCCAACCTGGTCAAGATTTCACTTGTCGCTGTAATCTATCTTATCAAAATCAGGAAAGTGGGTTTCGCGAAATTTCTTGCGGCGGTTGCTCATCTCCCTCGCGTACAAGAAATGGGCTAAAATCACAAAGACCAAAATAACCCCAATCGAAATGAAGGACGCCTCCACCCCAAAAGGTCCACCCGTAATCATCGGACTGTCGCTCTCCAGCACATAAGTCGCCAGTGCCCCCGAATCCACATTCGGCCCAATCGCCACAATACCCCCAATGATCAACGCATTCCAAATCCCATGGAGCAGAATCGGACACAGCATCGTCCCACTCTCCCAATAGGCAAAAGTAAAAACAAAGCTGATCAGGTAAGTCGCAAGGAGTGTCATCAACGCCCCATAAAGTCCCAAGTTGGGCGTCAGTAAATGAAGAAGGGCAAAAACCGCGGAAGAAATAACGAGGGCCATCCTCCTGCCTCCCCTCTTCACCAACAAGCCCAGAAGGAGTCCCCTTATCAACAGCTCCTCCACGAAGGCAACAGCAAAGCCGGTGGTAAAGATAGCGCCGGTAATCCAGTTCATTTGGATATCCCAAGGCACCTCACTCACCACCAAGCGACCAGGCACAAAGTTGAAGTAGATGGCAAGCAAAGTGACCGGCATCGCCAACGAAATCGCCAGCCACTTCCATGACAACCGCATCAGTTTAAACCCATACCTGTCAGCATCCAGCTTAAACATCTTTTCCCCAAGGAGGGTATAAGAAAAAAGCAAACCCAGACCCGAAAGGAGCCCCCATGTTTACACAAAAAGAAATTCAACTTTCCGATAGTCCCATCACAAAAGAAGCCACCATCATCCGAAATGAAGATGTCCCCGCAAAATCGGCCATCCTCTACCTCCACGGTGGCGGATTGATTTTTGGTGAGCGCGATGATTTACCAAATTACCACCTGCAACGATTGACAGACGAGGGCCATGTTATCATCACCATCGACTACCTCTTAGCTCCAGCCACCAAGCTACCTGAAATTTTAGAAGACCTCCAAGGCTCACTGAGCACAATCCTTGACAAGTTCGAAGAATGGCTAGGCCAAGACATTCCCTACTTCCTCTGGGGTCGGTCAGCTGGCGCCTTCCTCAGTCTCTGGTTAGGTGGCAAAGGCAACCTGACCCCACCGCCCCAAGGTGTCATTTCTTTCTATGGTTATGGCTTCCTCGCCGACAACTGGTACGAATCCAAGAATGACTATTTCAACAAAACTTATCCCGCCCTCGATGCAACTTGGTTGGACCAGGCTTCCGATGAACCCACTGTCGAAGGCGATCCTCGCGACACCATGGGCATCTACATCTACGCTCGACAAAGCGGAACGTGGAAAGAGCTTGTCTATGGTGAAGACGACAGCCACTTCCTGGACCGCTACAGCCTGAGGGACCTAGAAACCTATCCAGTTCCCCTCTTCCTCACCCACGCAACAGGGGACTATGACGTCCCCTACGAAGAATTTCAAGCTTTAGTCGAAAAGTATGAAGCAACTACCTTTGTTGTAGAAAGCCAAGAGCATGATTACGACCGCAACACTGCGATTGAAGAAACCGTAGACCTCTTGGACAAAATGATTGCCTTCTTGGATGAACAAATCGATTAGGCCTTAATCGTAAAGCGATACAAAAAGTCCGCAGCCTCTTCCGCATAGTCAATCCCAATTCGCTTGGAAGTCTCAAACTCCACAGGTTCTCCATTTCCGCCCAAAATATACACTTCACTGTCAAGAAGGTCGTAGCCGTTATGACTCAGGTCAAGGGCTAGGGCCTTACTTAATTTGCCCGGTCCGTCCATGAAGTTTCTTAGTTGAACTTTGCTCAAGTCGTTGAATTTCTTGCCGTAGCGATTTAGCGCCATAGCATCTAGACTCTCTTTAGCAAGCAGCCTTTCCTTCAAAGATCCATCAATCCCATCAAACTCCAACTGCTCTTCATCGACCACTTCCAAGCCGCGGATAAGGACAGCCTCCCCGTCCCCCTCCTTGCCGGTAACCACATTTAAAAGGCAGTTGATGCCATAGATGAGGTAGACGTACAAATGGCCCCCGCGAAGGTACATGATCTTCGTCCGAGGGGTAATCCGACCGCCATAAGTGTGACATGCCTTGTCCTCTTCACCGGTATAGGCCTCCACCTCGACGATGCGGCCGGCGAGAAGAAGGCCATCTTTTTCATGAACCAAATACTTCCCCAACAAGTCAGGCGCGACCTCCAAAGCCGGCCTTGAATAAAAGTCCAACATTAGAGCT